>CATISV010000104.1 GCA_949541125.1 Flavobacterium sp. SCGC AAA160-P02 | reverse complement strand
CTTTCAATTGGCCGTTGTCTCTCTTATACTGAAATTGAGCTGTTTCTGGAAGTTCTTTCCTGTCATCTACATATAATGAAATGATGATAAAATCTTCTTTTAGTAGTTTATAAATATCCGGATCACTCCATATGTTTTCTTCAACTTTTCTACAATTTACACAAGCCCAACCTGTAAAATCCAATAATATAGGTTTGTTTACTTCTTTAGCAACTATTAACCCCTCTTCAAAATCTTTGTAACAATTTAACCCCAATGGACACTCATTTTCTTGTTCATAGATGCTGTAAAATTGCGGGGGAGGAAACCCACTTACTAATGATAAATTCCAAGTAGGAGTTTTAAATGTTCCAGGAATTAAGTAGATGATAAAGGCAATCACTAAAAACGCAAAAGAGATTCTTGGAAAAGACATTTTTTTGTCGTTGTCCTCATGAGGAAATTTTATTTTTTTGAGTATGTATAGGGCTAAGCCAATAAAAATAACAATCCAAATTCCAATAAGTACTTCACGTTTTAAAAATCCCCAATGTGCCACTAGATCGGCATTAGATAAGAACTTAAATGCAAAAGCTAATTCTAAGAAGCCAAGAATAATTTTGATTGTTTGTAGCCATCCGCCAGATTTAGGGATTGAATGTATCCAACTCGGGAACGACGCAAATAAAGCAAAAGGTAGGGCTAAAGCCAACCCAAAACCTGACATACCTACACTTAATTGCATTGCTCCGCCATCTGATGTTAAAGAGCCCGCCAATAAGGACCCTAAAATAGGACCTGTACATGAAAATGAAACAATGGCAAGGGTTAATGCCATAAAGAAAATTCCTATAAATCCTCCAATACTAGAGGCTGAATCCATTTTATCTCCCCAAGAGCTCGGCAATGTAATCTCATAGTATCCAAAAAAGGAAAATGCAAAGAATACTAAGATGATAAAAAAGAAAACATTTAACCAAACATTGGTAGAAATAGTATTTAAAATCTCTGGATTTAGACTGTCCAAAAAGTGAAATGGAATACTCAAAAGAATATAAATTAGAATAATAAAAAAACCATACAGAATGGCATTGCTAATTCCCTTTGCTTTGTGTTGAGACTGCTTTGTAAAGAACGATACTGTTAGAGGAATCATTGGGAATACACAGGGTGTTAGTAAAGCTAAAAAACCTCCAATAAATCCTAGTAAAAAAATTGTCATAAGACCATTGTTTTCTTTTTGATTTCCTTTCGAATCAACATTTAAAAGCTCTGAATTTTTAAGGGTAAGTTTTAATTGATTGGAAAGACGGATGCTTTTATTATCCAATTCAGCTATCTCATCAATAACTTTTTTCCCATCCAAAGAAAAAGTAAAAACCTCTTCAATTTGAATACACACTGTTTTACATACTTGTGCGAAAAAATTTAATTTGACAACCGTAAGGTCTTTATTAGTAAGCTTAATTCTTTGAGTAATCGTTGCTTTATCCTTAAAGAAGATTTCTTCTTTTTCCCAAACATCACTGTACTCTTTGAAAGTAGTACTTTCTCTAGCTTTTCCGATTAATTGAAAACCTTTGGAATCACTGGCGATAGAAATCTCCATTGGTAATGAAGCATTATCAGGATTGTATTGAGAATACAAATACCATTGATCTAATATTTTAGCAGAGAATATTAGATCATATTCTGTTTCTGATATTTTTTCAATAGAAGTTTTTAAAACAACAGGATTCGTCTCATTTTGAGCATTGGTATTCAACACAAAAATAAATGCAATAAATACATACAGTTTCTTCATGATATCAACGATATTTTCAATCGATTGGCAGTTGTCTTGTTTGCTAGATATCGTCGATCTTGTCTGAGTCCTACAACCCAAATAATATGGTCTTTAGCATCTGTAAGCATCCAAATTTTTTCTTTGTCTAACAAAGATAATTTATTGTCTTTAAATATTTGACTTATTTTCTTACTACCAACCATTCCTGCGGGATAAAAAAAATCTCCATGGCACCATTTTCTTAATATTAAGGGATAGGCTAATAACTCTTTATTGACAATAATTTGATGTTGGTTTTTAGTAGCTTCCTCCGAAGTTTGCTCAATAGATAAGGCTATTGGGTAGGTAATTTCAGAAATACCTTCATCAATAATAACAGGGCTTCTTGATTTGGTTTTGTTGATAGTTGTTAAAATTAAGAAGTGTCTGTCCCTAATCAATCGATGTGTTTTTGAGAATACTTGCTTCCCTGGCTGTGCTGAAATCAAATTAAGAACATCATTCCATTCAGAAAAACCATATGCATTCAAAATTTGATACAAATAGGCTTTTTTATGTTTTAGCTGGGTTAATTTTTTTATACTTAATTTGATGAGATTATCCTCATGAGTCATTATATTTTTAGAAATATTTTTGATATGGTCATCAATAATCGTTTTACTTTCTTTTAAATTTTCCACTGTTTTTTGAAAGCTTTCTAACAAATTAGGATTTATTTCTTGTAAAACTGGAAGTATTTTATGACGCACCTTGTTTCTAGTATATGTAAGGCTAGCATTAGATCTGTCTTCTCTCCAAACAATTTCATTTTTTATAGCAAATAAGGTGATGTCATCTCTAGAAAAAGCTAATAATGGTCTCACAGATTTTTTATTAATAGTAGGAATCCCTGTAAATCCCTCTAAACCACTTCCTCTAGTTAAATTTATAATGAAAGTTTCTACATTATCATTGGTATTATGCGCTGTTAATACATAGTCATAATCTTTAGTATCTAGTAGCTTATAAAACCAATTATAGCGTAAATCTCTGGCGGCAACCTGAATAGAAACCTTGTGTTCATTAGCGTACTTTTCTGTTTCGAAAGAGGTTGTGAATATTGGCACTTGTAATTCTTTTCCTAGGTTTTTTACAAAAGCTTCGTCATCATCGCTCTCTTGTCCTCGGAGCTTAAAATTACAATGGCATAAAGAAAAATTGAATTTTAATTGATGGCATAAATGCGTCAAAACAACGCTATCAATTCCACCAGAAATTGCAACAAGTAATTTTCCTTTCTCTAAAAATGAGAAATGTTGATCTATATGATCTTTAAATTTTGTTAGCATACAGTTCAAAACAATCAATTTATGATCCTTAATTTATCCCGAATTTGATAAATAAATAGACTTTAAGGAGTCTTTTTCCAAAGGATTTTTTTAAGCATTCAAAGGTTT
>CATISV010000103.1 GCA_949541125.1 Flavobacterium sp. SCGC AAA160-P02 | reverse complement strand
TTATGAAAAAATCTGAGGGCGACGAGTACTAGAAATTATTGCAGTGTAAAGAATATGATTAACTTTGCACTATAAATAATCACTTATGGATATATCGGTAGTCATACCTTTATTAAACGAAGAAGAATCTTTACAAGAATTATACGATTGGATTGTATCAGTGATGCAGTCCAATCAGTTTTTATATGAACTAATATTTATCGACGATGGAAGTACGGATGCTTCCTGGAAGATCATCCATGAAATATCTCAGAAATCAGGTACTGTAAAAGGAATTCGTTTTCAAAAAAACTTCGGAAAATCACAAGCCTTAGATGCAGGATTTAAAATAGCGACAGGAAAGGTGATTATTACCATGGATGCTGATTTACAGGATAGCCCTGATGAAATTCCTGAATTGTATCGATTAATTATTGAACAAGACTTTGATCTAGTTTCTGGATGGAAAAAGAAGCGTTATGACAATCTTATTGCAAAAAATATTCCTTCAAAAATATTCAATTGGGCTGCTAGGAAAACTTCAGGCTTACAGTTACATGACTTTAACTGTGGGTTAAAAGCCTATAAAAACGTTGTAATTAAAACAGTAAAAGTAAGAGGCGAAATGCATCGTTATATCCCTGTCCTGGCAAGAAACAAAGGGTTTTTAAAAATTGGTGAAAAAGTAGTTCTACATCAAGCTAGAAAATACGGAAAAACTAAATTTGGAATGAGTAGATTTATCAATGGTTTTTTAGATCTTATTACCATTTCCTTCCTCTCTAAATTTGGAAAAAGACCAATGCATTTCTTTGGTCTTTGGGGAACATTGATGTTTATCTTTGGATTCTGTTCAGCTGGATATTTAGGCATCACAAAACTTTATAAATTATCTCAAGGGATAAAAACTATTTTAATTACAGAAAATCCTTGGTTTTATATTGCATTGGTTAGTATGATTTTAGGAACGCAGCTATTCTTAGCTGGTTTTATTGGCGAACTTATATTAAAATCAAAAGACGGAGAAAATAATTATTTGATAAGGGAGAAAATCAATCACTAACTCTATAAAATTGTAGACTTTACAAAAGAAATGAATATTATTTTAGACAAGGCGAAGCAGTGGCTTACAGATACGTTTGACTCTGAAACACAAGAAGAAATACAACAATTACTCGTTGCTAATTATGATGATTTAACAGACCGGTTTTATAAAGACTTGGAGTTTGGTACCGGTGGGATGCGAGGGATGATGGGTGCAGGAACCAATAGAATCAATAAATACACCTTAGGAAAAGCCACTCAAGGCTTGAGTAATTACTTAAAAAAAGTATATCCTAATGAGGAATTGAAAGTTGCAATCGCCTTTGATTGCAGACATAATAGTGATATTTTTTCAAGAGTCGTTGCTGAAGTACTTTCTGCCAATGATATTAAGGTTGTAGTCTTTGAAGATCTTCGTCCTACTCCAGAACTATCCTTTGCTGTAAATGAATTGAACTGTCACGCTGGAATTGTATTAACGGCGTCCCAC
>CATISV010000102.1 GCA_949541125.1 Flavobacterium sp. SCGC AAA160-P02 | reverse complement strand
GTAAAAATAGTATCGAAAACAAAAGATAAAAAGACGACAATCAAATTCATTAAGGAAAAATAAAAAATTATGAAAACAATCATATATGGATTTTTTGTAGTAGTATTTTCTATTTCTCTTCTAGGGAAAAATTTTGACAAAGGAATTTCTTTTGGGGAAAATCAATCAAAAGAGACCAAAGAAAAGCCCAATTTTATTTTTTATCTAGCAGACGATCAGGATCAGTTAGATTATGGGTGCTATGGGAACCCAAAGGTAAGTACTTCCAATGTAGATCAACTTGCTAAAGAAGGGATGAAATTTACTAATTTTTATACTGCCCAAGCAATTTGTGCCCCAAGTCGTTCTCAGATTTTTACAGGAATGTATCCAGTAAAAAATGGTTGTATGGCAAATCATATTTCAGTTAAACCTAATTTAAAGAGTGTTACAACACAATTACAAAAAGAGGGTTATGAAGTTGTTTTAGCAGGGAAAAGTCATGTTAAACCAAATTCTGTTTTTGACTGGACACACTATTTTAAATCGATAGACCATCGATATTTACCTTTAAAATCAATCGATAATTATTTAAAGAACGCCAAGAAACCTTTTTGTTTGTTTATTACATCAGACTATCCTCATGGACCTTATCCAAAAACCTCTAAATATTCTAAAGAGGATATTTATAAGCTGCCATATCATAAAGGAAAAGTAAAAGGAAATATGCCAGGGTATTATAAAAATATCGAGGATGACAATATCCAATTAGGGAAGGTTTTAGAGATGGTTGATAACTATGGTTTTCGAAACAACTCGATGTTTATTTACGCATCTGACCATGGTATTTCAGGTAAATGGGGTTTAACAGAACAAGGCTTAAAAGTTCCTTTTATTGTTAGGTGGCCAGGCCAGGTAAAACCTAATACAACCTCCAAAACATTACTCACATTAGTAGATATTTTACCTACTTTTTTGGAGGCATCTAACTCAGAGATTCCAGAAAACTTAGACGGTAAGAGTTTTTATAAAACCTTAAAAGGTTCCCAAAGTGAGATTCACGATTATATTTATGGAGTAGCGACCAAACAAAATATTCGGCAGTGTAAAGTCTTTCCTTCTAGAATGATCAGAGGAAAGAGGTTTAAGCTAATCAGAAATTACAATGCACTAGAAGTTATGGAATCTAATTTAGGGGATCATACAGTTAAAAATGAATTTATTAAAATAGGAGCTCGCTCATTTCCAAAGATCCCCTATGAAGAATTGTATGATTTAAAAGAAGACCCTTACCAAACAAAAAATCTTGCAGACGATTCTCGATATAAAAAACAAAAGGAGGAATTATCAAAAGAACTCAGAAAATGGATGATTTCGCAAGATGATTTTTTAATAACAGATACAATGCCGTTGATAAAACCGACCTTACATCCATTAGATAGGCAATCAAAATGGAATACAGTTTCAGACAAATTAGAAGGAAAACTAAAAGAAGAAGATTATCTAAAATCGCATTATTAAAATCGTTGAATCAATCGCCAAAAAAAAGAGGCCATGAAGTCTATAAAAACTATTGTATCGCTCTATTTTTTTCTTTCTCTTTTCCTAGTTCAAGCACAAGAAGAGAAAAGAAAACCACTTAATATTATTTGGATTAGCTGTGAAGATATGGGGCCAATTCTTAGTGCCTATAAAAACCCAGCTATAAAAACTCCTAATATTGATCGCATTGCTTCAGAAGGAGTAAGATATACAAATGCGTATTCTACAGTTGGTGTTTGCGCCCCCAGTCGATTTTCAATTATTACAGGAATGTATCCAGCCCGATTGGGAGCTCATAACATGAGAACAGGGAATCACAATAATTTTAAATCTCCTGAGGATGTTGTTCATAAAATAAACAAAGGTGTATTAGATAAATTGGGGCAAAATGTTCCGGAATATGAGGTGGTAACTCCACCCTATGTAAAAGCCTTTAC
Organism: Flavobacterium sp. SCGC AAA160-P02; assembly: GCA_949541125.1. Taxonomy (GTDB): domain Bacteria; phylum Bacteroidota; class Bacteroidia; order Flavobacteriales; family Flavobacteriaceae; genus Polaribacter. The sequence continues at coordinate 621 of CATISV010000102.1, read as the reverse complement.
AGAACATTTGAGAGCAGAAGGCTACTACTGTGTAAATGATAACAAATGTGACTATCAATTTAATGCCCCTTTCACAGCCTGGGATGAAGTATCTGGTGGTGCGACATATAAAAATGCACCCAAAGGAACCCCTTTTTTTTATGTAAAAAATTATTATACAACTCATGAATCTCGAATTTGGATACGAAAAGACAAACCTTTAACAGTAAGTCCTGAGGAAGTACCTATTCCAGACTATTATCCAGACATCCCAATTGTTAGAAATGATATTGCTCGTAAATATTCAAATATTGAAGCACTAGACAAAGAAGTTGGACAATTACTAGATCAGTTGACTGCTGATGGTGTATTAGATAATTCCATTATTTTTTTCTGGAGTGATCATGGAGGGAATTTATTAAGACAAAAAAGAGCTGTGGGTAATAGTGGTCTCCATGTCCCACTTTTGATACGCTATCCTAATGGATTTCGTGCTGGAGAAACTGATGATCGCATGGTATCCTTAATGGATTTGGGACCAACTGTGATGTCTGTTTTAGGAATAAAACCACCTGATTATTTTGATGGTAAAGCTTTTGCTGGAAAATACGAAGAAGCTCCAAGAAAGTATATTTTTGGATC
>CATISV010000101.1 GCA_949541125.1 Flavobacterium sp. SCGC AAA160-P02 | reverse complement strand
GTTCCCAATGTGGAGTTCCATTTTGCCAAGTACATTGTCCTTTAAGTAATAATATCCCTGATTGGCTTAAATTGACAGCAGAAGGAAGGTTAAAAGAAGCTTATGAATTATCTCAAAGTACAAACAACATGCCCGAGGTTTGTGGAAGAATTTGTCCACAAGACAGACTTTGTGAGGGTAACTGTGTGATAGAACAATCAGGTCATGGAACTGTAACAATTGGTTCAATGGAGAAATATATTACTGATAATGCATGGGAACAAGGTTGGGTAAAACCTATTAATATTTTAGATGAAAAAAACCAAAGTGTTGGAATAATTGGTGCTGGACCAGCAGGATTAGCTGCAGCAGAACAATTAAGAAAAAATGGTTATAAAATTACAGTTTACGACAGGTATGATAGGGCTGGTGGTTTATTAATCTACGGTATTCCAAACTTTAAATTAGAAAAAGAAGTTGTTGAGAGAAGAACAAGACTTTTAAAAGATGGTGGAATTGATTTCATTCAAAATTTTGAGGTTGGTAAAGACGCAACTTTAGATCAACTAAGGAAAAAACATGATGCAATATTAATAGCAACGGGTGTTTATAAGGCGAGAGAAGTAGAATTACCAGGAAGTGATCTTAATAATATTTTTCCAGCAATGGATTTTTTAACTGCTTCAAATAAGAAAGGATTAGGAGATAAAGTAGAGATGTTTGATAAAGGTGTCTTAAATGCAGAAGGTAAAGACGTAGTTGTCATTGGTGGAGGAGATACAGCAATGGATTGTGTAAGAACTTCAATAAGACAAAAAGCAAAATCAGTTAAGTGTTTGTATAGAAGAGATAAAGAAAATATGCCTGGATCTGCAAGAGAAGTGGCTAATGCTGAGGAAGAAGGAGTTGAATTTGTTTGGTTATCAAGTCCAAAAGAATTCAAGGGAACAAATAAAGTTGAAAAATTAATAGTAGACCAAATTAAATTAGGTGAGCCTGATGAAAGTGGTAGAAGACGACCTGAAATTCAAGAAGGGTCAAATTACGAAATTAAAGCTGACATGGTAATTAAAGCACTTGGTTTTGATCCAGAGGATTTACCAAAATTATTTGATGCTGGCGAACTACAAGTTACTAAATGGGGAACTATAAAAGCAGATTTTGATACGATGGAAACCAATATTAAGGGTGTTTTTGCTGCAGGGGATATAGTTAGAGGTGCTTCGTTAGTTGTATGGGCTATTAAAGATGGAAGAGATGCAGCTCAAGCGATAAAGACTTACCTTGAAAATATGGAGATTAAAACATCAAGAGTTGCTTAATGAAAAGTTATAAAAAAAATTTAGAGTTACTTGAAAATAATCATGTTTATTCATCGGAAATGGAACATGATGCTTGTGGAGTAGGTGTTATTGCTTCAACTGAAGGAAAAAAGTCTAGAAAGATTGTTGAATACGGAATAGAAGCTTTAAAGGCTGTATGGCATAGAGGCGCTGTAGACGCAGATGGAAAAACAGGTGATGGAGCTGGAATTCATGTAGAAATTCCTAAGGATTTTTTCATAGAAAAAATTGAGGTGACTGGACACGATTATGACAATGCAGAAATTTGTGTAGGAATGATTTTTTTACCTAAAAATGATTATGCTGCCCAAGAGAGTTGTAAAACAATTGTTGAAAGTGAACTTACCAAGAATAATTTTAGTATTTATGGTTGGAGACAAGTGCCTGTTAATCCTAAAGTTCTTGGTGATAAAGCTCTTCAAACTATGCCAGAAATAATCCAGGTTCTTTTTAAATCTAACGATCAGAATTTACTAGATAAAGAATTAGAGAGAAAAATTTATGAAACTAGAAAAAAAATTGAGAATAAAGCTTTTCAATTATCTTTAAATAACTTTTATGTTTGTTCCATTAGTTCTAAATCAATAATATATAAAGGACTCTATTTAGCAGAAGCAATATCAGATTTTTACTTAGATTTAAAAGATGAAAGATTTGTATCAAGATATGCAATATTTCACCAAAGATTTTCAACCAATACAGCACCAAGTTGGGACCTCGCTCAACCTTTCAGATCAATTGCACATAATGGTGAGATAAATACTTTAAAGGGAAATGTAAACTGGATGAAAGTTCATGAGGAAGAAATGTTTGACTCAAACTATGATAACATGGAGAATTTAAAACCTGTAATTCCTGAAGGTAATTCAGATTCAGCGTCATTGGATAACGTATTTGAACTTTTAAGTATGTCAGGTCATTCAGCACCGTTAACCAAGTTAATGTTGATACCAGACGCTTGGTCGAAGAAGAGTAAAATCTTACCAAAAAATCAGTTAAAATTATTTAATTTCTTAAATAGTACAATGGAGCCTTGGGATGGACCAGCAGCATTAGCAGGCACTGATAATGAATGGGTAATTGCAGCATCAGACAGAAATGGATTAAGACCATTAAGATATACTATCACTAGAGATAGATTATTGTTTGCTGGATCTGAAACAGGGATGGTTGATTTAAATGAGAAAAAGATTGTAAAGAAGGG
>CATISV010000100.1 GCA_949541125.1 Flavobacterium sp. SCGC AAA160-P02 | reverse complement strand
GCTGGAATTGTAACAGAACTTGGGAAAGTTGCCCCATCTATTGTTCCATCAGAAGAAGACATTTCTAACGTTACTTCTATATCTACATCTAGTGGATTTGTACTTAATCCAATGGTAAAAGTAATTGGATCTGCTCCACTTTCTAAAACAAGTTGATTATCATTTGAATCAATAAATCCAAGATTTATTTCACTTGTTGGGGTCAATTCCCCAGGGTTATTTATACTATCTACATCATCCTGTCCACAAGAAATTAAAAGTGTTAAGGAAAATAATAATAGTGCTAAATATTTAATATTTTTCATATTCTATGAATTAAGTTATTATAATTTAAATTTTAATCTAGCAAATACTGTTCTTCCATTAATCCCAAACTGAGAGGTAACACGTGGGTAAATAAAATTATTGCCACTTGTCAAACTTGGTGGAGACTTATCTGGGAAAACATTAAAAATATTGCTAGAACCTACAGTTAAAGTCATATTTTCTGAAAGGTCATATCCAAAAGACATATCTGTAATAATTTTTCCTCCAAATTCAGGATGAACACGAACTTGAGTTGGCAATCCTGTATCAGTAAAAACTACAGCTCTTCTTGTATCAGGATTGGTAACCGCTCCAAAAAATGAATTTCTTACAAATAATTGCCATTTGTCTGATTTCAAAACATGTCCTAAGTTCGCTTTAAATCTTGGTGTTGCAAACTCAAGGAAATACTCTTCTCTTTCTCCAAAATAAGTGTTAATTTGAGAAGCTAACTGAGGAGAAGAATTTATTTCATCTACTCGTTGAGTTTTGGCAAAGGTTACTGCTAAATCACTAGTTAAACTTAAATCTCCAACACTTCCTTTATGAGAGACTACAACATCAAAACCTTTGGTTTCGGTATCAATAGCGTTCGCAAAGAAACGAGCAGATTCAGCTTCAGTAACTATTCCGTCAGGAATATTGAAATTACCTGTTAGAACAACTCTATCATCTATTCCTGTGATGAATCCATCAACAGTAAGTGTCAAATTTGCATCTGGAATTTTTGCTGTAAGACCTACACTAGCACTGAAAGACTCTTCCTCTTTTAATTGAGGAATTCCTAATGCTCCAGCAATTTGACTATCGTTAGAAAATGTCCCTACTTCATAAGGAATCCCAGAAATAAAGTTTGTGCTGATTGTATTAAAGTTTAACTGCGCTAAAGAGGGTGCTCTAAAACCGGTACTTGCTGCGGCTCTAAAGTTAACATTATCACTAACTTTGAGTAATCCTGCTAATTTCCAGTTAAAAGTTGAGCCAAAATCACTGTAGTTTTCATATCTAACAGCTCCTGAAACAAATAGTTTTTCTGTAAGATCTAATTCTAAGTCAGCGTAGAAAGCATAACTGTTTCTAGATGCATTTCTTTCATTTTCTGGTCTAAATCCAGGGAAAACTTGGATTCCGCCAGGTCGACTTCTTCCATAGAAATCAGTAACTTGAGTTGCTGGATCTCCATTCCAGATTTCACCATTTATATCATATGTTGCCCAAGATTCTTCTTGACCGGCAAAAATATCATAGGCTTCCATTCTGTACTCCGCTCCAAGCGCAACGTTTAATCCAGACATAATGCCATCATAAAACCTTGTTAAATCTAAATTAGTGGTGTTTTGAGTAAAGGAAAACCCTCCAGCATAAACTTCTAAAGGAGATCCTTCTTGTAAGCTAGCGTTACTTGAATTACCTATATTAAAATCAAAAGAGTTTTTTCCGTAGGTATTACTAAAATCTATATCCCATTCTCCTTGAGTTCCTCTTATACCAACAGCAACTGACTCATCATTTACTGTAGAATTTATCTCAGGCAAAAACCCACCCGGGTATAGACCTGTAAATGCTCTTGATTGAGCAGGTCTTCTGTAAAAACCTCCAGCATTTCCTTTTCTATGGTTTATTCCTCCAAAGGCATAAAAACTAAATTCATCATTGATAGAAAATTCCATGTTTGCCATAAACTTTCCATTTCTTAATCTAGACTGACCAACTCTCATGCTGAAATCTTGTCTTGTAAGTCCTCTTGTATTTAATTCAGATTCTGTAGTATCAAAATTTAATAAGTCTCTTAATTGATCAATTGAGGTAGCCGCATTGATTTGGTTTTTTAGCGAAAAACCAAAATGTGTTACTCCTTGAGCATATGTTTGAATTTCAGCGAGTGAATACTGAGTAATGTCTGAACCAGCACCACTATTTAATCCTATCCATTCAACAGAATTACTTGCATCAAAAATTTGACCTGTAAAACCTTCCGAACCAGCTCTAAACGATGGAGCTCTAGTTGATAAAGATCCTGTGAAATTTATGAATCCTCCTTTATCATCAAGTGGAATACCATAGTTTACATCAAATTGGAAGTTTTCTCCATCCATTCCTCCACTATGATTATTGGTTCTATCTCCCCAGTTACCTCCTTGATTGATTTGAACCTCTAATCCAGTGGTATCTTTTAAGACAATATTGATTACTCCGGCTACAGCATCACTACCATATTGAGCAGCTGCACCATCTTTTAAAATCTCTATTCTTTTGATGGCAAAAGAAGGAATTGCATTCATATCAGTTCCAACACTACCTCTACCAACAGTGCTATTAACATTTACTAGAGAAGTATTATGTCTTCTTTTCCCATTCACTAATACCAATACTTGATCTGGACCTAAGCCTCTCAAGGCGGCAGGATCTATATGATCCGTTCCATCAGAAATTGTTTGTGAAGTTGAAGTAAATGAAGGGGCCACATAATTTAAGATATCATTCACTGTTACCTGAGGCCCAGCACTTACAAGTTCTGTAATGTCAATTACATCTATCGGAACTGGTGTATTAGCAACGGTTCGATTTTTGTTTCTAGACCCAACCAATACCACTTCATCTAAAGTTAGGTTGTTTTCTTCTAGAACAATCGTTACATAACTTGTATTTGTTATTACCTTATCAACAGTGTTAAAGCCCATTGAGGATACTGTAATTGTTGATGGCATTTTGTTAACTTCCAAAGAAAACTCTCCGTTTTCATCAGTAGTTGTTCCATTTGTAGTTCCTTTTTCCACGACATTCATAAATGATAAAGCATCTCCGCTACTATCAGTTACTTTACCTTTAATTGTTTGGGCATTTATAGTAATTCCCCCAACAAATAAAAATACGAGCGTTAAAAAATTTAATAGGTTATTTTGTTTCATATAAATTTGGTTGTTAAATAATTAGCACAAATGTTGCTCTTTTTTTTTGTAAAACCAAGTAAATAGTCAACTTAATCTTCAAAATGTGTGTGTTTATTTTTAAAATATTGCTCACATTTTGCTATAATAAAAATCAAATATAGCTTTAACCAATTTTTAACAATGTAAAAATATCGAAAATTGTAGCTTTGTTTTTATGTTATTTTAACTCTTAAAACTCAACAATAAATGGACATAGACGTTAGGGCTATCAATGAAAAAATAGAAAGAGAAAGTGCTTTTGTTGACCTTCTCACCTCAGAAATGAATAAGGTCATTATAGGTCAAAAAGAAATGATAGAAAGATTACTTATTGGATTGCTGGGAAATGGACATATTTTGCTTGAAGGTGTCCCTGGGTTGGCAAAGACTTTAGCTATCAATACACTAGCAAAAGCAGTTCAAGGCTCTTTTAGCAGGGTTCAATTTACTCCAGACCTATTGCCAGCAGATGTAGTTGGGACTATGATTTATAACATTAAGGACAATGATTTTTCTATTAAAAAAGGACCTATTTTTGCAAACTTTGTATTGGCTGATGAGATAAATAGAGCCCCAGCTAAAGTCCAGTCTGCTCTACTAGAAGCCATGCAAGAACGTCAAATTACTATTGGAGATAGTACTTTTAAACTTGATGAGCCTTTTTTGGTAATGGCAACACAAAACCCTGTTGAACAAGAAGGAACCTACCCTCTGCCTGAAGCTCAGGTAGATCGTTTTATGCTTAAAACTGTGATTGACTATCCAAAGTTAGTTGATGAACAAACAATCATGAGACAAAATTTAAATGACAGGTTTGTAACAATAAATCCGGTCGTTTCAACAGATCAAATTTTGAAAGCAAGAGAAGCTGCCAATGAAGTTTATATGGATGAAAAAATAGAGAAGTATATTTTGAATATCATTTTTGCAACGAGATTCCCTGAAAGATTCAATCTTGCACAACTAAAACCTCTTATTAGTTTTGGCGCATCTCCTCGTGGAAGTATAAACTTGGCAAAAGCAGCTAAATGTTATGCCTTTATAAAAAGAAGAGGGTATGTTATTCCAGAAGATGTAAGAGCAATTGTTTACGATGTATTACGTCATAGAATTGGAATCACATACGAGGCTGAAGCTGAAAACATCTCCTCTATAGACATCATTAATTCAATTGTTAATGAAATAGAAGTGCCATAGAAAACATCTTACTTACCTTTAGAAATGTTGACATAGTTCATGGATACTAAAGAAATACTAAAAAAAGTACGAAAAATTGAAGTAAAAACGAGGCGATTGTCTGACCATCTTTTTGGTGGAGAATATCATTCTACTTTTAAAGGGAGGGGCATGACGTTTTCTGAAGTAAGACAATATCAGTTTGGAGACGATGTAAGGGCTATCGACTGGAATGTTACAGCTCGTTACAACGAACCTTATGTGAAGGTTTTTGAAGAAGAGCGAGAACTTACCATGATGCTAATTGTAGATGTGTCTGGTTCTGAACATTTTGGAACCATGGAGCGGTTTAAAAAAGATTATTTAACAGAAATTGCCGCCACACTTGCTTTTTCTGCCATTCAAAATAATGATAAAGTTGGTTTAATACTTTTCTCAAATCAAATAGAGCTATTTATTCCTCCAAAAAAAGGGAAAAGTCATGTTTTAAGAATTATTCGAGAATTGATAGAGTTTAAGCCAAAAAGTAAAAAAACGGATATCGCCAACGCTTTTAAGTTTCTTTCTAATGTTATGAAAAAGAAAGCGATTGTTTTCATGTTGTCTGATTTTATGGATGATGATTATGAAAATACCTTAAAAATTGTTGGGAATAAGCATGATATAACTGGTATTAGAGTCTACGACAAACATGACGAAGAAATTCCTAATCTTGGATTGGTACCCATGCTAGATGCTGAAACGGGTTCCGTTAAATACATTAATACCTCATCAAAAACAGTTAGAAAGAACTACAAAGCAAGTGCTTTGCGTTTTTTTGATTATTACAAAAGTACATTTAAAAAGAGTGGTTCCGGTACTATAAACACAAGAGTTGATGAGAGTTATGTAAAAAAATTACTTGGGTATTTCAAACATAAAGAAAAATAAAATTAATGAAAGCAAGAGCACTTTTAATTCTTTTATTTCTCTGCAAGCTATCTTTTTCTCAAAAAATAGCTGTTAAGGTAGATACAACTAACATTAGGATTGGAGAGCAATTTCTATTTCAAATTTCTGTTGATGACACGTCAAATGTTATTTTACCTGAAAACCTAGAGAAATTAAATCAATTAGAAGTTGTAAATAATCTGAAGATAGATACTTTAAAAAATAGTCTTGTCAAAAAATATTTGATGACAGGTTTTGATAGTGGTGCATTCTACATTCCTTCGCAACAAATTTTTATTAAAAACAGATCTTATATTACAGATTCTATATTAATAAATGTTGCCACAGTGCAGGTGGATACAACTAAACAAAAAATGTTCCCGATCAAAGCCATTCAAAATGAACCGCTTGTTTTTGATGACTTTAAACCCTATTTTATATGGATATTTTTGTCTCTCCTTTTCATTGCTGTTTTAATTTATTATTTTATTAATCGTAAAAATCAACAACCAACACAAGAAGAAATTATAATCTCTTTACCTCCCTACGAAGAAGCAATGGAAAGGCTTCAAAAACTTGACAATAAGTTGTTGTGGCAAAATAATGAGATAAAAAAATATTATAGTGAACTTACAGAAATTGTTCGTTCATATATAGAAAAAGAATTTAAAATCCCAGCACTTGAAATTACAACTTTTGAGCTGGTTGAAGTGCTTTATGATTTTAATCAGACAAAATCTTTAAATATTAGTAAAGGAACAATCAAAAAATTAAACACTTTGCTTAAAGAGGCGGATTTAGTAAAGTTCGCAAAGTCAAAACCACTCTCTCATGAAATTGAAGAGGATAGAAGAAATACAGAACATGTGCTGAATGAACTAAAACCAACACCAGTAATAGAAGAAACAGAAAATGATGAATTGGAGTAATTTCGAGTTTCATAACCCTGAATTTTTGTGGTTACTAATACTAATTCCATTGTTTGGTATTTGGTATTATTTGATACGAAAAAATGAAACTGCAGTGCTCACTGTTTCTAATATAAAAGGGTTTACGACAAAAGGCTCTATTATTCCTAAACTCAGGCCTTTGTTAGCTATTTTAAGAGTAAGCGCAATCTCTTTTTTGCTAGTCGCTTTAGCAAGACCAAGAAATGTTGCTGTTAGCACAAAAATAAAAACCAACAGAGGTATAGACATTGTAATGGCTGTAGATGTTTCGGCAAGTATGTTGGCCAAGGATTTAAAGCCCAACAGACTAGAAGCACTTAAAGTTGTTGCTACAAATTTTGTGAACAGACGCCCTAACGACAGAATAGGTATTGTAGTTTATGCCGGTGAGAGCTTTACGCAAACTCCTATTACCAGCGATAAAGGAATCATTAAAAAAACCATTTCAGACATTAAATGGGGTCAATTAGATGGAGGAACAGCTATAGGCATGGGCTTAGGGTCTGCAGTAAATAGATTAAAAGAAAGCAAAGCAAAGAGTAAGGTCATTATTTTGCTAACAGATGGAGTGAATAATTCTGGTTTTGTAGATCCAAAGACGGCCACCGAACTCGCAAAAGAATTAAATATTAAAGTGTATACGGTAGGTATTGGAACTAACGGAATGGCAGATTTTCCCTACAGCAAAGATCGAAAAGGAAGATTGCAATTTAGAAAGCAAAGAGTTGAAATAGATGAAGATTTATTACAGTTCATTGCAAATGAGACAAAAGGGCAATACTTTAGAGCTACTGATAATACAAAATTACAGGACATCTATGATGAAATAGACACGCTAGAAAAAACTAAAATAGAAGAATTTAAATACTATAATTATCAAGAAAAGTATCGATTTTTAATATGTGTTGCGGGGGTATTATTACTCCTGGAATATTTATTGAGAAGTACTTTATTTAGAAGTTTTATATAATGTTGTATAGACTAGAAGAGCCCATATATTTATATTTGTTTACAATAATTCCAGCAATTATTGTCATATTCTTATTGGTTTTTTGGTGGAAAAAAAGAACTCAGAAAAAATTTGCATCTAATGCATTATTGTCAAAACTAGCTCCTAATGTTTCCGTTTTTAAGTCTGTACTGAAACTCTTCTTTTTTATCATCGGAATTTCATTTTTAATTATAGCTATGGTAAACCCAAAAATGGGGACGAAATTAAAAACAATTAAAAGAGAAGGGGTCGATGTGGTTTTTGCTTTAGATGTATCCAAAAGTATGTTGGCTGAGGATATAGCACCGAACAGATTAGAAAAATCAAAGCAGATAATCTCAAAAATAATAGATAAATTAGGTAGTGATAGAGTAGGAATTATTATTTATGCAGGAAATGCCTACCCATTACTTCCCATTACAACAGATCATGCAGCGGCAAAAATGTTTTTACAAAATGCAAGTCCTGATTTAGTTTCTAGTCAAGGGACAGCCATTAATGATGCCTTGAATTTAGCAAAAACATATTATAATAATGAAGAACAAACAAATCGGTTTTTAATCATTATTTCAGACGGAGAAGACCATCAAGAGGAAACAAAACAATTCGCTAAAAATATTTCTAACGATGGAATAAAAGTATTTACGATTGGAGTTGGAACAGAAAAAGGAGGTCCAATTCCTCTAAAAGTTAATGGCTCGTTAATCGGATACAAAAAATATAAAGGAGAGACTGTCTTAACACAACGGAACCCTATTCTTTTAAAGGGGATTGCTGAAGCTGCAGAAGGAAATTATATTGATGGAAATTTAACAGAAAAACCTGTTAAGGCAATTGAAGAAATCATCACCAATGCTCAAAAAAGTGAATTCGAAACAAAACAGTTTTCTGATTATAAAGACCAATATCAATGGTTTTTAGGAATTGGAATATTCTTTTTAATCTTAGACATTTTTTTGCTGGACAAGAAAACTAAATGGCTCAAAAAAGTTGATTTATTTAATGAAGAAAAGTAATTTTGGATGAAAACTAGATCTATAAAACATACATGTATACTCTTTACGCTACTATTATTGTCAACAATTTCATTGGCGCAAAAAGATTCTATCACTCTCCAAAGAGAGGCCAGAAAATTGGTAAGAGAGGGAAATAAGCTTTACAATCAAAATAATTTTGTTGATGCTTCTGTTGCCTACAAAAAAGCATTAGAAAAAAATAGTGCATACAAAAAAGCAACTTATAACCTAGCAAACTCCTTGTATCAAGAAAAAAATTTTAAAGAAGCTATTCCTCAGTACAATATCGTTGTAGAAAAAGAGAAAGACCTCTACAAAAAGGCTGAATCCTTTCACAATATTGGTAATGCGATGATGCAAGAAAAAAATTATCCGGGAGCTGTAAATGCCTATAAAAACTCTCTTCGAAGTAACCCAAGTGATGACGAAACTCGTTATAATTTAGCGATCGCTCAAAAACTTCTCGACAAAGAGAAAAACAAAGATAAAGAGAAGGACAAGGATAAAAACAAGAATAAGGATAAAAATAAAGACAAGAAAAAAAATAAGGGCAAGGATAAGGATAACAAAAAGGATAAAGATAAAAACAAGGATAAGGATAAAAAAGACCCTAAAAAAGAGGATAAGAATGGTAATGACAAGAAAAATAAAGACCCCGAAAAGAATAAACAACAACAAGGAAAAATGTCTCCCCAACAAATTAAACAGTTATTGGAAAGTTTAAACAATGAAGAGAAGAAAACTCAAAAAAAATTAAATGCTAAAAAAGCAAAGAGTTCAAAGGTTAAACAAGAAAAAGATTGGTGATTTTATTTTTTCTTAAGAATTAAAAAATGAGGCAGAAAATAACATTTATATTTACGATATGTGCTCTAATGAGTCTATCTATTTATGCCCAACAACCAGAACTTGTCACTACTATTAGTAAAAATAAACTAGGTCTTAATCAGAGAGTCAAAATACAATTTACAATTAATAAACAAGGAGCAGATAATTTTGAGGTTCCTAATTTTAAAAATTTTGAAATCATTGGCGGACCGAGCCAACGTGTTAGTCAATCATGGATTAATGGGAAAGCTAGTTATTCTCAATCCTATACTTATATCATTAAACCCCTTAAAAAAGGAGAGTTTTATATTCCGTCAGCAAGCATAAAACTAGACGGAAAAACACTCCGCTCTAAGCCTGTTAAAATTATTGTTTTGGATCCTGTAGAAATCCCTGAAGATCCTAACGATCCTAATTATATTGCTCAACAAAATATTCATTTAGTTGCAGAGATTTCTAAGTCTAATCCATATGTAGGTGAAGGGATCTATGTTGAATACAGACTGTATGTAAGCCAAAATATAAGTGTACAAGACTTTTCATTTAAAGAATCTCCTCAGTACAATGGTTTTTGGAATCAAGATATCAAAATAAGTGGATTAACCGCTAAAGAAGGAATGTATAACGGAGAGCAATACCGATATGTAATTTTACAAAAAGCCTTATTAATTCCTACAAAATCGGGAAGCCTTACCATAGATCCGATAAAAATGGATATTGTAATTGGGGTTCCAACAGGAAGGGGAGATTTCTTTGGAAATCCGATTGTAAGAAATATATCGAAGAGTTTTTCCTCCGCAAAGAAGTATATTACCGCTAAGGGATTACCTCTTGAAGGAAAACCCAAGAGCTTTAATGGAGCTGTTGGTGAATTTAATTTTATCGTCTCCTCTAGTAGAGATATTTTAAAATCTAATGAAACAGCTTCAGTTTCTGTAAAAGTTACAGGAAACGGAAATTTAAAGCTCTTTGAATTACCTGAAATAAAAACCCCCTCAGAATTAGAGGTTTTTACTCCAGAACAAATAGAAAAAATTAAAGTAACTCGAAATGGAATCAGGGGTTCGGTAACAAATAAATTCACTGTTGTTCCTCAATTTAAAGGGAAATACAAAATACCTAACACCAAATTTTCATATTTTGATCTTAAAGAAAAAAAATATGTCACATTATCTTCTGAAGACTTATTCATCGATGTATTAGAGGGGAAAGAATTAGTGACAAATTCTGATGTTAGTCAAAATGTAAAAAAAGATGTTATTATTGCAGGGGAAAATTTTAGATATATTCAAACAAACTCTAGCTTTTCCCCTGCTCAAAACACTAATTTCTATACCTCAAGTATTTACTATTGTTTATTATTTATTCCATTACTATTTATTCCAATAGGAATTTTAATTGCTAGAAGGAATCAAGCAAGAAGTAACGATGTTTTAGGAAACAAATTGAGAAAAGCCAATCGTTTAGCTAGGAAATACCTCTCTGAAGCTAAAAAACAATTGGGAACTAATGAAGCATTTTATATCGCCTTGGAAAAAGCACTTCACAACTATTTGAAGGCGAAATTAAGAATTGAAACCTCAGATATTAGTAAAGAAAAAATTACTGAATTATTATCAAATAAAAATATTGACCCGGCGTCAATCAACTCTTTTATTGATGTATTTAAAAGTTGTGATATGGCAAGGTATTCTCCTATGACAGATGGGGAAATGAACAAAGATTATGAAAAAGCTAAACAAGTAATCACAAGTATAGACAAACAATTATAACATGAAAAAACTCCTTATTCTTTTATTGTTTGTAAGTCAGTTTGTGGCATCTCAGTCTGCAGAAGGTTTATTCAAAAAAGCAAACGAACAATACAAATTAGAAAACTATAATGAAGCAATCAAAACCTACAAAGAGATTGAGGAATTAAGACTGATCTCCTCTGAAATGTATTATAATCTGGGGAATTGTTATTATAAGTTAAACCAAGTTGCTCCAGCCATTTATAATTACGAAAAAGCTTTATTGATAAACCCTTTAAATGAAGATGCAAGCAATAATCTTGTTTTTGCTAAAAGATTGACCATAGATAATATTGAAGAGCTCCCTAAATCCATTTTTCAAAAGATAGATGAAACTATTATAAAAAAATTATCATACAATGAATGGGCCATTATTTCTGTTATTTTTTCATTTTTAGGTTGCGGTTTATTTTTCCTTTTTTATTTTTCATATACCCCTACAAAAAAAAGAATCTTTTTTATAACAAGCTTACTCAGTTTCTTTCTTTTAATTCTTTCCTCTGTTTTCACAATTAAAGAACATTCTTATACCCAAGCCAATATTGAGGCAATTATTTTTGTAGAGGAGTCAGAAATTAAAAATGCACCAACTTCTAACAGCGATACTATTTTTAAACTCCATGAAGGAACCAAAGTAAAAGTTTTAGATACTTTAGATCGATGGAAAAAAATAAAAATTGCAGATGGAAAAATTGGCTGGATTGATACTAATCAGATTAAGTTGTTATCTATTTTTAAATAATAATTAACTGTTGTATCTTTACAAATCTTTAATAAAAGCATGGGTAAAATTATTCTTTCATATATTTTTTCTTTAATTATTTTAGCTTCGATTGTAGCACCAACTTATATGCATTTTTCAGAGATTAGTTATGAGACAATAAAGGTGATTGATCATGGAGGAGAAGAAGAAAATAAAAGCAAAGAGTCCTCAAAGGACCTTGAGATAAAATTATATTATTCATATCATAATGAAAGCCTTCAAATTGACTTACAAAAAAAAATAAGCCTACGTTTTTATTCTAAAAACTATTTCTTTATCCTTAATAAACTCAATAACCCTCCGCCCGAGCAATTTATTTGATACTTCCATATGTTATCTTGACACTATCTATGGGAATGTTGTGTTGTATATTTCGTCTTCAAGCTACTAAATATGTGTCTTGATCTTATAATAATTAACACTAATATAAAAGCCATTACTAGACCTAATGGCGAATTAAAATAAATTCTATTTAATTAAAAACAAAAAAATGAACAATCAAATAATCACAGAACAAGAGATTCTTAATGCTCAAAAAGCATGGGGAGAAGGAATCATTAAAATTGGGAAAGTCTTTCAAGAAGGTGGAGACTTCAGTGCAACTGCCGAAGAACATATCAATCAATTTTATAATTATCAAGACGGGAGTGTTTTATTTAAACCAACTCTTGCGTCTGAAAAGCAGTTTAGGCTTGATTTTGAAGGGGCATTGTCTTATTTCGTAGGAGGAAATAGCAACTATCCTGAAGATCACGGATTTGCAATTAAACCCTGGTCTCACGTGCGTTGGGAAAGTATTGGAACAAAAATTATTGGAAACATGGCTGTGGCTATGGGTAATTATTTCTTTACACCAACAGAAGGTGGTGAAGATGTAAAAGTAGAGTATTCATTTAGCTACACTAAGAACAGTAATGGTGAGTTAAAAATTATTCTTCATGGTTCACATTTACCATATTCACCAGTATAAAATCTATTTCTATTTTTAATTTTGGCTTAGGGGTCATATGCATATGACCCCTAAGATATGCAGGGTTAATTCTATGGTTTTTATGAATAAATACAATTAATAATGAAAAAAGTTTTATCTGTACTCGCTTTTACACTGTTTTTTTTGAACGTTCATGGTCAAGAAAAAGGTCCTGGAAATTGGCTAGTCTACATCGGAAGTAAGCAAATGAATTCAAAATGGAATCTTCATCATGAGGTTCAATACAGAAATTACAATGCCATAGGAGACCTGGAGCAATTATTAGTAAGAATTGGTTTAGGGTATAATATTGGCTCTAGATCGAATCTTTTACTCGGTTATGGTTATATTAATTCTGAAAACTTCTTAAGAAACGGCGATGATCAAATTACAGTTGAAGAACATCGTATTTTTCAACAACTAATTACTAAGCAAGATATTGGCAGCATTGCCCTTCAACATCGGTATCGATTTGAGCAGCGATTTATAGGAAGTGATTTTAGAACTCGTTTTCGTTATTTCTTGGGGATAAACATCCCTTTAAAGAATTCCAAATATTACCTTTCTGCTTATAATGAGATATTTCTTAATGGAACGTCAGATGTATTTGATAGGAATAGAATTTACGGAGGTGTAGGATATAAATTTTCAAAAGGAATTAAAATGGAGGTTGGCTATATGAGTCAAGTATTTGAAACTGCAAGTAGAGATCAGATTAACATTATGACATTTATAAATTTTTAAAAAAATAAAAACATGAAAAACTTATTTTCTAACGTTCGTGGCGATCTTTTTGGCGGAATAACTGCTGGAATTGTTGCTTTACCATTAGCTCTTGCTTTTGGTGTTTCTTCAGGATTAGGACCTGCCGCTGGTTTATTTGGGGCTATTTTTATTAGCTTTTTTGCAGCGCTTTTTGGAGGAACCCCAACCCAAATTTCTGGGCCTACAGCTCCAATGACAGCGGTAAGTATGGTTGTGATTGCGGGAATTATTGCCGCTAATAACGGTGATGTAAATAAAGCATTACCTATAATCCTAACAGTTTTCTTATTATCTGGTCTGATGCAAATCGGCTTGGGAGCGGCTGGTTTGGGGAAATACATTCGATATATTCCCTATCCTGTAGTCTCCGGATTCATGACTGCCATCGGAGTTATCATTTTAGTTACTCAAATTTTACCTTCTATTGGCTATAATGCTAAAGAAGATGCTGAATTTGTAAAACAATTTGAATCACAGGTTGAAGAGGTGGTTTTAAACAGATACCTTAAAGACACGAAAAACAACAAGGACACAAAAATCCTTACTCTAGAAGACTTTAAAAATGCTGTATCAGAAGGAGAAAGTATTGTAATGACTGATATTGTAAAAGAAAGCAAAAACCTTGCTTCCAAAGAAGCTTCTGGAGTTTTAGGAACACTAAAAGTACTTCCGAGGGCTTTAAAATTTATTAATTGGTTGGAACTTATTTTAGCCTTGGGGACTATTTTTATTATCTATGGGTTTAAAAGGATTACAACTGCTGTTCCAAGCACTTTGGTTGCCTTGGTTGTAATGACAGGAATATCGGTAGGGTTTAGTCTAGACTATAAGCCTATTGAAGAAATTCCTACAGGATTTCCCATTCCAAATATGGAAATTTTTACACAGTTTAGTTTGTCAAGTCTCACTCCATACATTTTTACAGCCCTAACATTAGCCTTGTTAGGAGCCATTGACTCATTATTAACCTCTGTTGTTGCAGACAATATGACCAAAACAAAACACAAGCCTAACAAAGAATTGGTAGGACAAGGTATCGGAAATAGTATTGCGGCTGTCTTTGGCGGAATTCCTGGAGCAGGAGCAACCATCCGTACAGTTGTTAACATCAATTCTGGAGGGAAAACAAAGCTTTCTGGTATGATTGCGGGTTTAATGTTATTAGTAATTTTATTAGGTCTTGGTCCCATCGCCTCAAGAATTCCTGCGGCCGTATTAGCCGGGATTTTAGTAACTGTAGGGATTGGTGTCATGGATTATAAAGGGCTTAAAGCAATTCCTAATTTACCAAGGGATATCAAAATTGCTGGAATCAAATTGAGTTCAGAAGTCATTATCATGATTATTGTTTTATTATTGTCTACATTTTGGAATTTAGTATATGCTGTAGGTATTGGATTGGTGATTGCCTCTTTAATGTTTATGAAAAAAATTGGCGATTTAACGGCGCAACGATCTGATGTAAAACCATTGGCCGAAGAAGCTTGGGCTGATGAAGTGGGATTGACAAAAAAACTCAAAGAAACTGTCTTCGTCAAACATATCAAAGGTCCATTGTTTTTTGGTTCTACTAGTGATTTCCAACAATTAGCAAAACAAATTCCAAAAGATGCGTCCTCAATCGTCATACGAATGGATAGAATGCAGTATATAGATCAATCAGGCTTGTATGCATTAGAGGATATTTTGGTAGACTTGAAAAAGGAAGAGAAGAATGTGTTATTCGTTGAACTTCAAGCCCAACCAAGATATATGTTAGAGCGAATTGATATCGTTCCTACCTTAATTTCTGAAGAATCTATTTTTTCAGACTTTACAACATGCTTACACTGGTTGAAAGAACACAACAGTTAAAAGAAAATTTCAGAAGCTTAATTGTCATTGATGAATTTTTGATGACAGAGAGGTCTTCTCAAACGCTATTTTTTATTACTTCTGTAATTTAGGATAGCGTTTGTTTTTGTTCTTAACTCAAACCCCTAGTTACATCTTTTCCTTTTGTATTTATCTCTTCAATAATAGCAGGAAATATCGTAGGTACAATCTTCTTAATAGGTGGATATAAAATGGACTTTTCTAAAGTATCTTTTTCTACAAAAGGAATTATGTTATTTATTCTAGTAAAAAAAACAAAAACGACACTTAAAATTACAGCACTTTTTAAAAGGGCAAAAACTCCTCCCAAGATTTTATTTATCAGTCCTAGTGCTGCAAAATCTGCCATTTTTGTAAATACTTTGCCCAAGGAAGAAACTGTAATTACAATCGCTATAAAAGTAATTGCAAAGGCCGTTAAAGTGATATAGTTTTCATTCCAATCTACATAGTCTTCTATGATACTCGAGGCAAAAGAAGAAAAATGAATTGCGCCGTAAACTCCACCAATTAAAGCAATCAAAGAGGCTACTTCTACAAAAAAACCTTTCATGAACCCTCTTATAAAAGCAATAATTAAGAGAACAACTATTACGATATCAACAATATTCATAATTCTTGAGCTTTTTCCAAATATAAGTAACTCTTTACTATTCTTTGATACTTTCTTGTTTGTATCTTTACAAATATGTATGCCTTAGTAGATTGTAATAATTTTTATGCTTCCTGTGAGCGGGTCTTTAATCCAAACTTACAACATAAGCCTGTTGCCATATTAAGCAATAATGACGGCTGCGTGATTGCCAGAAGTGACGAGGCAAAAAAACTCAATTTGCCAATGGGTGCACCTATATTTAAATGGAAGAGTTTTTGCACGCATCATAAAATAGAGGTTTTATCCTCTAACTTTCCTTTATACGGAGACATGAGTGCTAGAGTGATGAAAATCCTAGAACAGTTTACCCCAGATATTGAGGTTTATAGTATTGATGAAGCTTTTTTGGAATT
>CATISV010000099.1 GCA_949541125.1 Flavobacterium sp. SCGC AAA160-P02 | reverse complement strand
CTAATTTTAAAAAATAAATAATCCTAAAATGATAACAAAAGAGTATTTTAAAGGAATAGACCCTATAAAATTTGAAGGAAAGGAATCAAACAATCCTTTGGCGTTTAAATACTATAACCCAGAACAAGTAGTTGCGGGAAAATCGATGCGTGAACATTTTAAATTCGCAATAGCATACTGGCATACCTTCTGTGGTCAAGGATCAGATCCTTTTGGGCCAGGAACACAAAATTTTGCATGGGACCAATCTTCAGATCCAATTCAAGCGGCAAAAGACAAAGCTGATGCGGCATTTGAATTTATTGGTAAAATGGGGTTTGATTATTTCTGTTTTCATGATTTTGATCTGGTTCAAGAGGCACCAACATTTGCCGAATCAGAAAAGAGATTAGCTACTATTGTTGATTACATCAAAAAGAAAAAAATAGAAACTGGCATTAAATTACTTTGGGGAACAGCAAATTGTTTTTCAAATCCAAGATATATGAATGGTGCTGCTACAAACCCAGATTTTAATGTTGTGGCAAGAGCTGGTGCACAAATAAAACTTGCTCTGGACGCTACAATTGCTTTGGGAGGAGAAAACTATGTTTTTTGGGGAGGAAGAGAAGGGTATATGTCTTTGTTAAATACCGATATGGGAAGAGAGTTAGACCATATGGGACAGTTTTTAACTATGGCTAGAGATTATGCTAGAGCACAAGGCTTTAAAGGAAATTTCTTTATCGAACCAAAACCAATGGAGCCAATGAAACATCAATATGATTTTGATGCAGCCACTGCAATAGGATTCTTGAAAGAATATGGTTTAGAGAAAGATTTTAAAATGAATATTGAAGTGAATCATGCAACCTTAGCGCAGCATACCATGCAACACGAACTTGCTGTTGCTGCGAAAGCAGGAATGTTAGGGAGTATTGATGCCAATAGAGGTGACTATCAGAATGGATGGGATACAGATCAATTCCCAAATAATATTCAAGAAACCACAGAGGCTATGTTGGTATTCTTAGCTGCCGGTGGTTTGCAAGGTGGTGGAGTAAATTTTGATGCAAAAATTAGAAGAAACTCAACAGATATGGCAGATGTTTTTCATGCACATATTGGAGGTGCGGATACCTTTGCAAGAGCTTTAATAACCGCAGATAAGATTATGACTTCATCTGCTTATAATTCATTAAGAGAAAAACGATATCACTCATTTGACTCTGGTAAAGGGAAAGAATTTGAAGCAGGGAAATTAGAACTTTCTGATTTATATAAAATTGCAAAAGAAAATGGTGAATTGAACCTACAAAGTGGTCAACAAGAATTATTTGAAAATATCATCAATCAATATATATAAATACTATGTATTATATGGGACATCTAATAAGAAACACTGCCTCTGTTCTTGAAAGCCTAGATTGGGTTGTTTTAAGTATTTATTTTTTAGCTTTAATTGCAGTTGCCATATGGGTAGTCCTTCAAAAAAACAAAAACACAGAAGATTATTTTCTTGCAGGTAGAAATGTAGGGTGGTTTGTAATTGGGGCTTCTATTTTTGCATCAAATATAGGATCAGAACATGTTGTCGGTTTGGCAGGAACAGGCTTTGAATCTGGAACTCCAATGGCACATTACGAACTACACGCATGGATTGTTTTACTTCTAGGCTGGCTGTTCCTTCCTTTTTACATAAGAAGTGGTGCATTTACAATGCCCGAATTCTTAGAAAAACGTTTTGATGCAAGATCTAGATGGTTTCTTTCTTTATTTTCACTGGTAGCCTACGTCCTTACAAAAGTTTCAGTAACGATATATGCCGGTGGTATTGTTGTTTCAGAACTTCTAGGCATTCCCTTTTGGTATGGGGCCATTGGCATCGTTATTTTTACCGGTATTTATACTGTAATTGGTGGGATGAAAGCAGTTATTTACACAGAAACCTTACAAACCATTATATTAATCTTGGGCTCCATTATTATTACTTATCTAGGCTTGCAAGAAGTTGGTGGATGGGTTCAGCTAAGAGAAACCGTAACGGCGGTAAGTCCTGATCATTTTAATATGTGGAGACCTATGAATGATCCTAAATTTCCATGGACAGGTCTATTGATTGGAGGAACGATCGTTGGAATTTGGTATTGGTGTACCGATCAATATATTGTCCAAAGAACACTGGCCGCTAATAATATAAAAATTGGAAGAAGAGGAGCTATTTTTGGGGCATATTTAAAGTTATTACCCATTTTAATTTTCTTGATTCCTGGAATCATTGCATTTGCCTTATCGATTCAAAACCCCGAAGTATTTTCTGTAGAAAAAGCCGACAGAGCTTTCCCAATGTTAGTAAAAACTCTTTTACCTGTAGGATTAAAAGGATTGGTTGCCGGTGGATTGATGGCAGCATTGATGAGTTCATTAGCGTCTGTATTTAATTCCTGTTCTACAATTTTTACCATTGATATTTATAAAAAACTGAACCCTAATAAATCTGAAAAATCCTTACTAAATACTGGTAAAATTGCTACTGGATTTATTGTTGTTCTGGGGATTATATGGATTCCCATTATGGAAAAAATAGGAGGTGGTGTCATGTATCAATATCTTCAAAATGTCCAATCCTATATCGCACCGCCTGTGACAGCAGTATTCCTATTAGGTATTTTATGGAAACGTATCAATGCAAAAGCTGCAATTACTACACTATTGGCTGGTTTAGGCCTGTTAATATTTAGGTTAGGTTCAGAGATTTATTATCAACCAGAAATAGAAGCTGGTAAAGTTGTAGAAGGAATCTCTTATGCATTTGCCACAATCAACTTTGCTCATATGGCTATATTTATGTTTATCTTTTCAGTTATTCTTTGTATTTCAGTGAGTTTGGCAAGCAATCCGCCAGATTATTCGCGAATTATTGGATTGTCTTTTGGAACACTTACTGAAGATCAAAAAACAGAACATAAGAACAGCTATGATGTAATTGATTTAATATTATCGATAATTCTTGTTCTACTCGTTATAGGCGTATTGAGTTATTTTACATAAAAATGGATATACTAATTTTATAAAAATTTAAATAATTATGAGGATTAGAGCCACTTTAAAATTAATATTGCTTTTATTTTTTATTTCTTTGAATGCTTGTGATAAGGATTCAAACTCTAATGAGGTTGATAACGATATTGATCCTTATATCTTAGAAACTAAAAACATAACAATTACTCAAATTATTGAGGGAAATACGGAAACAAGATCTGTAATCATTCAAACACCCAACATAATTGATCCCTCTAAAAATTATCCTATCGTATTTGCTTTTCATGGAAATGGAGGAACAAATAATAACTGGGTTCCCAGACTACTTAATTTCACAAATAATGGAGATTTTATCGGTATATATCCTCAAGGATTTTTAAACTCTTGGAATTTAGGACGAGAAGCTTCCAAGGCAGATGACGTAGCTTTTGTTAACTTAATTGTTGAAGAATTAGAAAAATATAATAATCTAAACTTCGATAAAATGTATGCTATAGGGACTTCCAATGGCTCTGGAATGGTAAACAAATTAGGAATAGAAACTTCTCATTTTAAAGCAATTGCTCCTGTTGTTTCTCAATTGATGGAAAGCAGTCCTTTGTTATCCAGTACACAACCCATATCTGTATATCAAATTAATGGTGCGGCGGATACGACCATTCCGATCAATGGTGGGATAGCGGTCATGGGGCATGTTTTTCTGGATGCAGCTGAAAGTGCTAGGCTATGGGCAACTCATTTTAATTGCAACCAATCACCAGAAATAGAAACTATTGGTGAGGATACTCTCTATATGTATACGAACTGTAATAATGGTAAAGAAATACGATATCTGAGAGTTGAAAATGGAGGGCACGGACTATTAAACCCCCCAATAATAAATGATATTTGGATATTTTTTCAACGATTTTAATGGAAAAAAGAGGGCTATAAATTCTATTTTAGGAGATTAAATAAAATCTATTTTTGAACAAGTTGTATACGATAATACAATGTACATCCAAAAAAACAACTACGGAGTTATTGACGATGGTATATCTATCGATTGTTATACCTTGAAAAACAAACATGGAATTGAGGTGAAAATTATCAATTATGGAGGTATTATTACCTCCATAAAGACCCCCAATAAAAATGGGCTTTTGGAAAATATCACTCTAGGATTTGATTCTTTATCAAAATACCTAGAAGAAAATCCTTATTTTGGAGCTATCATTGGTCGGTATGGGAATCGTATCGCAAACGGAAAATTTATCTTAGACGATACCCTGTTTACTCTGGCTAAAAATAATCCTCCTAATCATTTACATGGTGGTGATAGTGGATTTGATAAGAGGATCTGGAAGGCTACCTCAAAAACCAATAAAGATTCTGTTTCTTTAATCCTCAATTATATTAGCAAAGACATGGAAGAAGGGTTTCCTGGAAAGCTATATACTACTGTTCGCTACACCTTAACTTCAGAAAACAGCTTAGATATTGTCTATGAAGCAAAAACAGATAAAAAAACCATTATAAACTTAACAAACCATGCTTACTTTAACTTGTCTGGAAATTTTAACAGAGATATATTAGACCATGAATTACAAATTAATGCCGATAAAATGTTACCTGTTGATGAGTTTTTAGTTCCAACAGGAGAAATGTCTCTAGTTGAAAACACACCGTTTGATTTTAGGACCTTTAAACCTATCGGTAAAGACATTGACATTGATAACAAACAACTAAAATTAGGTTTAGGATATGATCATTGTTGGTGCTTACATCACCCAAATAAAGGAGTAAGAAAAATTGCTTCTGCATACCATAAAAAAAGCGGTAGACTTTTAGAGGTATTTTCGGATCAACCTGGAGTACAATTTTACACTGGAAATCATTTAAAAGGAAACTATCGAAAAAGAACAGGGTTTTGTTTGGAAACACAACACTATCCAGACTCTCCTAATCAAAAAAAATTTCCCTCTGTTGTTCTATGTCCAGGAGAAATTTATTCTTCAATAACATCTTATAAATTTTTAATACATTAATTTTTATGAAAAAAACAAATTGGTTCATTTTATTTTTCTTAGTAATCTCTTTCTCTTTTAGTCAAGAGCTTGATCAAAAAACTTTTAAAGATTTTGCCGGATCTACCATTGTATCTTCCCAGGTTAGATCTGAGAGAAATAAAGCCATACTCCGTGGAACAGAAGCAACTAAAAATCGAGAATTTATTTTAGACAATTATACTGGAATTCAACCATCGGTATATCCTGCTTGGGATGGTGGGTTTTGGCCTCAAAAAAAGCCTATTACTATTGAAAAAATACGTTTTTCAACCCAACAATTTGATGAATTAGTAAATTGGGGAGTTGAGAATGATTATCATATTCTTCATCATTGTCTTTTCTTTCCAAACAAATATTTCCCTAAGTGGTTTTGGAAAAGTAATTATTCAAAAAATGAATTAGAGAAGCTTTTGATTGATTTTATTACAGCTGTTTTAACATCCAATAATAACAAAGATAAAGTTGATGCTTTTAATCTTATAAATGAAATTTTTGCCATGGGAAAGTCAGGAAAATATCGTGACTATGGAAGTGATAAAGAAGATTGTAAATGGATGAAAATGGGCTTTGAAAAAGATCTATCGGGTTTAAAGGGTAAATCTAAAGTAAATGACTCACATCCAGTATTCGTTAGAAAAGTTTTTGAAACTGCTGCTAAATTAACCGATGCAACATTAGAAATTCGTGATTTCAATATCGCTTTTGGTGGTAAAAAAGCTGACGGATTATATCAATTAATAAAACACCTGAAAAACTCTGGTGTTAAGGTTGATGCTGTTGGTTTCCAGTGTCATTTAAATGTGAATACTAACTATAATTACACCAACCTATTCAATAATATAAGGCGTTTTATAGATCTTGGTGTAGAGGTTTATATCACAGAGTTGGATGTTGGTATGAATTTATGGAGTAATGGTAAGAAGAATAAAAAAGTCAGTGATTTGATGAAGTCCTCAAAAGATTGGAACCTCTTTTTCAAAAAACAAAATGAAATTTATTATCAACTTGTGAAAACTTCTAGAGAGGCTGGAGTATCACTCATCAGTGATTGGGGTTTTAGAGATGATATTCCATATGGTAATTGGAGAAAAGATCAAAAAGCTTGGATGTTAAATAAAGACTATTCAAAAAAAGGAGCTTATTATGCTGTGCTAAAGGCTCTATTTGATACTGAAGAATACACAAAATTTTAAAAAACTTATCCTATTCTTGTTTTTAATTCGTAGGGATTAATTGTTACAATAGTTCCGTCATCTCTGTACTTGATTTGTGTCATTTTTATAGATCTTAAATGGGTGACTCCTTTAGATAGAGAAGAGTCATGATAAAACAAATAATCTTCTCCTTTAATCGAACAAATCGAGTGGTGAGAAGTCCAACCAACAACAGGATTTAAAATTTTACCTTGATAAGTAAAGGGTCCGTATGGATTATCTCCTGTGGCATAACAGATAAAATGGGTATCTCCTGTAGAATACGAAAAATAATATTTTCCTTGACGTTTGTGTAACCATGCTGCTTCAAAAAAACGGCGATCATTGTCTCCCGCTAAGATTAAATTACCGTACTCATCTAGAATTTTAATTTCTTTTGGCGCTTCGGCAAATTCAAATAAATCAGCAGTCATTTTAGCAATAAAAGGAAGTAAGGCTGGTTCATTGTCTTTTGGTAAATGTGCGGTAGGACTGTCGGGTTGTTTGTTATTAAACACGCCTTCCCTCCATCGTTGTAATTGACCTCCCCAGAGTCCTCCAAAATACATATAATATTCTCCATCATCGTCTTTAAAAACAGCTGGATCTATAGAAAAACTATTTTGAATGGGCTTTGGTCTCGCTTTAAAAGGACCTACAGGTGATTCGCTTGTAGCAACTCCTATTCTAAAGATTCCTTCGTAATCTTTTGCAGGAAAAAACAAATAATAGACTCCTTTTTTTTCATTCGCATCGGGTGCCCACATTTGTTGTTTTGCCCACGCAACATCATCCACGTGCAAAGCAACTCCGTGATCTTTAGCCTCACTCTCTATATCCTCCATAGAAAAAACATGATAGTCTTCCATAGCAAAATGACTTCCCAAGTCATCAAAAGCCTCACCAGCATCAATGTCATGAGATGGATAAATATATATTTTACCATTAAAAACATGAGCAGATGGGTCAGCAGTATATAGATGACTAACTAAGGGCTTAGAAAT
>CATISV010000098.1 GCA_949541125.1 Flavobacterium sp. SCGC AAA160-P02 | reverse complement strand
TTCATCTGTTTATTACTCAAGTCCTAATAATTATTTTGACAGTTTAGAAAAAAATCAATTCGTAAAAAAAGCTGCCATTAATTCTAAAATAATATACAAACCGTTTCTAAAAGTGTTTATTCCTTTTAGAAAAGAGATTGAAGATATTATGCTTGAACTTTATCAGGACTTAAAACCTAAGGAGGATATAAGGGGCTACAGGAGTGATTTCTTTAGTTCAAAAAAGAAAAAAAGTGAAAGAGATAGTCTGCGAATTAAATATTTAAAAGCTTTTGAAAAAACGTATTCATTAAAAATTGATAGCTTAACGGTGGTATCAGATTTTATAATAACAGATGTTAATAATCAATTAGGATTTGAAACCATTATTTCTTTAAATACTATTTCCGAAGGATTGCATAATTTAAATATAAGCAGATTTAATTATTCAGAAGAAACAAAAAAATCATATAAAAAAAATGTTATAAAAATTCCTTTCTGGTATTATAAACCATAAACTCAATTATAGTAGCGTAATAAGTCTAAAGACGTTATATCTGTTATTATGTAAATAAAACACAGCTATACGCAAATTGCTACAATACAATATTTGTACTATAATTTATATTATGTTAAGTAAAAAAAATAGATACTCCTCTATATCATAAAATAATAAGAAAAGAAATAAATCTGTAAAGGAAACAAGAGTAATTAAATTACTTTTGCAACATGATTTCAAAAAAACAAGCAGAAAAGAACAAACCATCCACAACATCACAAATAGAGTTTATTCTACTTATGGCTTGTTTGATGTCTATTGTAGCCTTATCTATTGATACAATTTTACCTGCCTTACAATCTATAGGAGAATCTATCAACACTAATAATACAAGAGAAAATCAGCTGTTAATTACAATGATTTTTTTAGGATTAGGAGTTGGACAATTAATATTCGGCCCTATTTCTGATAGTGTAGGTAGAAAACCTGTTGTTTACGTTGGTTTCTTGATATTTGTATTGTCTAGTTTTTTGTGTGTGTTTGCTACAAATATTGAAACGATGGTAATTGGACGAATTCTTCAAGGAATAGGTTTATCGGCTTCAAGAACCATCAGTATATCGATGATTAGAGACCGTTTTGAAGGCGATTATATGGCTAAAATTATGTCTTTTGTAGTCACTATTTTTATTTTGGTTCCTATTGTTGCTCCTTCTCTAGGAAAAATACTATTAGACAATTATGGCTGGGAATCTATTTTTTATAGTCAACTATTATTTGGGGTTATTGTGTTATGTTGGTTTTGGAAAAGACAAGCTGAAACATTACGTCCAGAATACAAGAAAAAATTTTCAATCTCAATTTTTGTTAATGGCACCAAAGAATTTATAAAATACAGATCAGCGATTATTTTTACCTTAATCTCAGGATTAATTACAGGATCATTTATGGTTTTTTTAAGTACCTCTCAGCATATATTTGAGGTTCAATATGGATTGATAGAAGAATTTCCCTATATTTTTGGAGCCCTTGCTTTTTCTGTAGGATTATCAACTTTTGTCAATGGAACCTTAGTTGTTAGATTCGGAATGAGAACATTAGTTACTCTTTTTATCCTATTATTTTCAATATTTTCAGTTTTCTATATCATTATTTTTAATAGGACAACAAATCCGAGTATAACTGTTTTAATTTTCTTTTTTGTTGTACAGTTTTTTTCAATTGGTTTTTTGTTTGGAAATGTGCGATCACTAGCTATGCAACCTCTGGGTCATATTGCAGGTATTGGTGCTGCGATTAACGGCTTTGTTTCCACGATGATGGCAGTTCCTATTGCTGCTTATATTGGAAGCTTTGTGGAAACTACTGCCCTTCCACTTTTTATTGGATTTGCTGTTTGTGGAACGGCTTCTATAATTTTATTAACTTTTGTAAAAAAATCACCTTGATGCAGATAGAGATTATTCATCAAGATGACTATTGTTTATTAGTGAACAAACCAAATAATGTACTTGTTCATCATGCATTTCATTCTAGAAATAAAATTAATGAAGAATCCTTACTTCAACTCCTTGATAACCAGCTGAAAAGAAAATTTTACCCTGTTCACCGATTGGATCGTAAAACTTCTGGAGTCATTTTATTAGCAACAAAAAAAGAATATGTTGCTAAATTTCAAGCCTTATTTAGAGGAAACCATATTAAAAAAACATATTATGGTGTTGTTAGAGGTTTTACCAAAGATCAAATGCTTATTAATTCTCCTGTAAAAGGAAGAGATGCAACGATATATAAAGAGGCAGAAACACATTTAAAATTGCTAGATAAAATCACCATTGATATTCCTGTAAAACCTTATATAACATCACGTTATACTTTGGTTCAGCTATCTCCGAAAACAGGTAGAATGCACCAATTACGTATACATATGAATAAGATTTCTCATCCGTTGATTAACGACGCTAAATACGGTGATAAGAATCACGATCTCATGTATGAAAAGCGGTTTGGATGGAAAAATCTTTTTTTACACGCAGGATCCCTAGAATTTATTCATCCATTTACAAATAAAAAAATATTTGCAAAAGGAAATTTTTCACAAGATTGGATTCAATTATTTCAAAAATTTAGTTGGAAAGATCCTCTTTTTTAACATTATTGTTCAATAGAGTCATATGTAAAAGAAACCAATTCATTATTTTGAAAAATAACGGACATTTCTATAGGATTACAGCACACCTCACAATCTTCTATATATTCTTGATTTAGGACACTTTTATCTAATAAAATTGAAATTTCTTCCCAACAATAAGGACATTGAAAAAAATACTCCACTACTCTTCCTCTATAACTTTTAATACAAGTTTTCCTTTTTTATCTCCATTAAATAAACGAGCAAAAGTTTCTTGAAAATTTTCTATTCCCTCAAAAATAGCTTCTCTAGATTTTAATTTTCCTTG
>CATISV010000097.1 GCA_949541125.1 Flavobacterium sp. SCGC AAA160-P02 | reverse complement strand
TCTTAATTTTTACAAGCATTGTTCCAATAATTGAAATAATGATTCCAGCACCCGCGATTGCTACTGGTAATAATATAGGTCCAATACCTCCAAAATCATCGGAAATACTTCCTCCCATATCTTTAATCACATAATTACCCAGAACCATTGCAGCTAGTACAGTAGCAACATAAGAACCAAATAAATCGGCTCCCATGCCGGCAACATCTCCTACATTATCTCCTACATTATCAGCAATTGTTGCTGGGTTTCTTGGGTCATCTTCTGGAATACCAGCTTCAACTTTACCAACTAAATCGGCCCCTACATCAGCGGCTTTTGTATAGATTCCTCCTCCCACACGTGCAAACAAGGCTATGGATTCTGCTCCCAAAGAGAAGCCAGCTAAGGTTTCTAAAACGATGGTCATATCCATTGTGTTTGTCCATGTACTATCCATAAAGAACCAAAAGAATATAATAAAAAATGCTGTCAAACCTAATACTGCTAAACCAGCTACTCCTAATCCCATTACAGTACCTCCACCGAAAGAAATTTTCAATGCATTTGGTAAGCTAGTTCTAGCGGCTTGAGTTGTTCTTACGTTTGTTTTTGTCGCAATCTTCATTCCAATATTTCCTGCAAAGGCAGAAAATACAGCTCCAAAAATAAAAGCGATTACTATTAACCAATGTGTGGTAGGAACAACAAACGACACTACTGTTAGTAAAGCACTAACAATGATCACAAAAACTGCTAAAAGTTTGTATTCTGCATTTAAAAAAGCCAAAGCACCTTCATAGATGTGATCCGATATTTCTTTCATTTTTCCGTCTCCAGCATCTTGTTTCATTACCCATCGTTGTTTTACAACCATATAAATTAATCCTAGAGTTGCCAACACAATTGGCATATATATCATCATTGATTCCATATTTATTTTAATTTGATAAATTGTCGGGCAAAAGTAATAAAATAGAGTCGAATAGAAAAGCTCTTTGACACAGAATATAATGGTCTTGATTTAAAATTTCTAAATGAATATTATATAAGTGTATTAAGTAGAGTAACAACAAACAGAAGAATACAAAAAGTGTTTGGGATTAACTTCCATCAACTAAGACAAGGAAGCCGGTATGAATATAGCAAGTCAAAAAAGTGTTGTTATGGCTTCAAAATATTTAGGCCACTCTACAACATCAATTACCGATATTTATTTAAGGGTTTCCGATAAAGAATATAAAAAGCAAATGAAATCGGTTAGTATTTAACCCCCTTTTTTATAGGATTGCAAAATTTCATTGTTTTAGAGGATTGACAAGCATTTATTAGAGTTATAGCTTTGGGTTGTTATTAACTTAAAAAAAAATTCTTATGAATATTTTAAACAAATTAAGAAAGCCCTCTTTGTCCATTATTTTAGCTTCTTTAGTCTTATTTGTGTCTTGTGAACAGCATCGTTTAATTAATGATCCTCCTTACAAAATCGATTATTCTGCTTTTGAAGAATTTAAAAACACAAACATAGATTTATCTCATTTAATTAACAGATCTGAATCGAGCTATGATTTAAGTTTAGCCATAGAACAAGAAATGAATGAAATGTTTAATACATCATTAAACTTGCCAAGAGAATTTCATGAACTAAATCATAGCGGTACTATTTTGTTAGAGGAAAGTAGATCAAGAGGTTGGATTAATGATGAAAAATATGAACTTATTTCAGAATTTTATGACGACCTCTCGCTTAATGGGTCATCCACTGCTATTTCAAATTATGAAACAAAAGTTATTAATATGAATCTTACTGAAGAGGAGTTAAACAAAGAAACATTCTTTTTAAACGCCATGAAAAGTCTTGAGCATTTAGGTACTTTTGATACAAGCTCTTCAGAATATGGGGACATGGAGGCTTCTTGTTGGTGGGCTATTATAGTTCTTATTGCTGCATATGTAAGTTTAGCTCTTTGTGTTACTGGTCTTTTGTGTGCTTTAGCAGCTATTGGCTACCTTAGTGCTGGGCAGTATTTTGTTCAAGAATGTGGTGAATAATTTTAAATAAAAAAAGTATGATTAATTTATCAACAAAGTATCTTAAGGTTATTATTATTGTTTTGATAGTGTCCTTATTTGGCATTTTATTTACGACTGACTGGAGCTTCTCAGAATCTGAGGGTTTTCCTTGGAGAAATCTTAGAGGGCCAATGACCAATCTGTTTGTTTTACTATTATTTTTAGCAGATTTTATTAAAAGAATTAAAGAAGAAAAGAATAGTAAAAAGTAACAAATTTTCTTTTTCACTAAGGGTGCTGCTGTAATAGGCTTCGCCCTTTTATTGTTTCATTTTTTTTAATATTCCATTTATCAATAGTTTTTCTAACTATTATTCTAGCTTCTTCAATAGTTAGAGCTTGTTTTCTTTTTCTCTTTTTAGTAGGTTTGGTACCTAAAATAAAACGAGCTCTATTCTTTGCTTCGTCTGAAAGTATAGGTAATAAATCAAGGATCTTTTCTTCCAGGGTAGTCATTTGGAGGGTATGGTTTTTTTATTTTAAAAAAGACTAAGTTTTTATTTATTAAGAAAATCAAGCGTATCAACATTTTTATGCCGATGAAGTTTGTACAAAAAAACAGAAAAAATTATTTGTATAATACTTCTTTTACGGCAGTGATAACATCTTTGCTGTTAGGTATCCAAGCCTCCAATAATACAGGAGAGTATGGGGCAGGTGTATCTGCAGTGGTAATTCTTTTAATTGGTGCATCTAAATAATCAAATGCCTCCTCTTGAATTCTATAGGTTAT
>CATISV010000096.1 GCA_949541125.1 Flavobacterium sp. SCGC AAA160-P02 | reverse complement strand
CTAATTGATAATAATTAATTTCAGATTCCGGAAAAGAAAGATATTTATTATTTCCTTCAACACCCTCTTGAGCAGTTCTTTTAGCCGAAGCAATACGTATATATACTTTTGCTAATAAGGCATGTGCAGCAGTTTTCGTAGCCCGACCCAAGTCATTCAAATAATTATTTCTTGTTTCATTTCTTCCCCAACAATATTCTGCAGCATTTTCTAAATCCCCTATGATAACATCATAGATCTCTACAATAGATGAAACAGGTAAGCCCTCATCTTCATCTGCTTCTATAGGTTCTGTTCTCAAAGGCACCTCTCCAAAACAACGTACTAAGTTAAAATAGTGTAAAGCTCTTAAAAATCTTGCTTCTCCTATAATACGAGCTTTCAATTCTTCATCCATTTCAATATCCGGTACGTTTGCTATGACATTATTTGCATCCCTAATCCCAAAATAGATATCCCTCCACATCGGAGTTAAATTTGCATTTGTATTTGTTATCGTACCTGTCTTAAAGTCTTTGAATAAAAAGGTAGAAAGACCTTGATCAGAAGAGGCATAAAGTGCAGATAAAAAAACTTGCTTATAGTATCCATTACCACTTTTTAAGCGAGCATATGCTGCGGTTAAAGCAGCTAAGGCGTCTGTTTCATTTTGATAGAAATTTTCTGTACTCACCTGTGTTAAAGACTCTTCATCAAGAACCTCACAAGAGCCAAAAAATAAAATACAAAAGCACCCTATTATGTAACTACTATTTTTTTTGTTAAAAAATGTTTTTTTCATAATCATTTGTTTAATACATAAACTTTAAACCTAATAAATAGGTTTTTGTTCCAGGATAGGTGCCAAAATCGACACCTCTTTTTTGAGGGTTTTTAGTGTAAGTTTGTACCTCAGGATCATAGCCTGGATAATCCGTCCACGTTATTATATTTTGTCCGCTAGCATAGATTCTAAAACTCCTTTTTTTAGAGAAGTTAAATGTATACCCTAAATTTATATTTTTCAATCTCAAAAAAGATCCATCAAAAATCTGCCTATCTGAAACAATGCTTCTAGGGCCGTTGTTCAAAATTGCTGCTGGATGGCTTGAATTGTCTATATTCCCTTCAGAGGGAGTATAGGTAACCACTCCATTAACTACCGAAAGAGGAGCTCTCCAAGAATCATTAAAAGAAGAGGTTAGAACGTTTGTTGTTTTCTGAAGTCCACTTAACTGCCAAGAATCTACCCAAAATAAATCACCTCCTTTTTGTCCAGTAAAAAGAATGTTTAGATCCCAATTTTTATATGAGAAATTATTCGTAATAGAAAATGTATACGCAGGGTTAGGGTCTCCTATTT
This sequence comes from Flavobacterium sp. SCGC AAA160-P02, assembly GCA_949541125.1. Lineage (GTDB taxonomy): Bacteria > Bacteroidota > Bacteroidia > Flavobacteriales > Flavobacteriaceae > Polaribacter. Next base: position 11,351 of record CATISV010000096.1, on the reverse strand, counting down.
TTACATAGTCTTCAAAATTAATTTCTTGTAAGGCTAGTGGCTGTCCTGATTCATCTAGGTCAATAGAATTATTTACATATTTAATTTCTCCTGGCGCTGCACCTTCTATACCGCTGGCAATTGCTTCGTCCCAATCTCTATAAATACCATTGGTTTGTGCTCCCCAAAAAATACCAAGTGGTTGCCCTACTTTAAAAAGTATTGGGTTTGCCTGATTGAATCCAACATAGGGGCCTAATTGAAAATCTAAGTTAGAATTTAATTCTATAAGCTTATTTCTATTAAATCCTAGATTCGCTCTCAGATCCCAACCAAAATTTTCCTTATCAAGGATATTGGCTGCTAAACTAAACTCAATCCCCTTGTTTTCAACCTCTCCAAAATTATCAACTCTACTAGTATACCCATTGGACACTGGTAAATTTACATTCTGAAGTAAATCCTTCGTTAATTTATGATAGGCTTCAATTGTTAGATTCCATCTTGAGTTAAAGAGACTAATATCAAGACCAAGATTAAATTGATCTGTTTTTTCCCATGTTAAATCATCGTTTGCAAGATTTGACTCATAAAAACCTGTAACTAACTCATCATCAAAATTATATCTAATTGGAGTTAAAAGTGCCAAAGATTGGTAGGGAGAAATAGGATTACTTCCTGTTTTACCATAAGAAAGACGAAGTTTTAATTCAGAAATAGCGCTCACCTTTTTTAAAAACTTCTCTTTAGACATCACCCAAGATAGTGCCAGAGAGGGAAATAATGCGCTCTTATTATTTGTTGCAAATTTTGAAGAAGCATCAATTCTTGCATTGAGATCAACATAATATTTTCTCTTAAAACTGTATCCAGCTCTAAAAAGGCCAGAGAATAAGCCGACTTCTCTAAATTGTGAAATTGGTACAAAAATATCAGTGGCATTAGCAAAATTATAAAAAGAGGTATTATCACTTCCAAAACCAACTGCTTTGTTAAACATGGAACGAATATTATTTTTTTCGAATGTACCGATAACAATGGCGTCAATGCGATGGGCGTTAAACCTATTTCTGTAACGAAGATTGGCTTCGGCATATATTTTATTATTTTCAATATAGGCTTGAGAAGCTTCACCGTCGTTTCTTCTACCTCTTGTTGTATTAGTTGGATAATAATTATCTCTGGTACTTCTTTGAAAATTATATGCTCCTTTGATAGTAGCTGTAAGTTTTGGAGTAATTTTACCAACAATAGAAAAAATCTGCCTAAAAGTAACCGACTTTTTTTCGTCAGTAACATATTTTGCTAAGGTATATGGATTAGAAACAATGTTTCCTTCATTTAAGGCAGCATATAAATCATCTTCCTCACCAGGACTTAATAATGAAAAAATCGGTTGAAATTGCAATGCTTGAGATACAACTCCTCTTTGAGAAAAAATCTCTCCATTCCCAACAGAAGCTGCATTTCCTTTATTATGAGAGATATTTGTTTTGGAAAATACATCTATTTTATTGTTAAACATCTTTCTTTTAGCATTCATATTATATGTTATCCTCTTATTATTAGAGTTAACAATTACTCCTTCCTGATTTAATACCCCTAAACTCACGGATAAATTTCTTTTAAAATTCCCTCCTCTGTAGGATATATTATAAGAGTTTGTATGAGATAAACGATAGGTTTCATCTTGCCAGTTGGTATTAACTCCAGTAGACTCAGGATAAGGAATTTGAAAATCTACTAATTCTGGATAGTTAGTTTCTGTAAGTTCTTGACTGCCATCAAAAGGGTTTGGTGTTAGGAATGGATTAGTGATGTCTTGGTATAATTGATTAATAGTACGCTGATTCATAAAGCGTTCAAAATTAGGTCCATTTAGTACATCGATATTTTTTCTCACTGTAGTGATAGAAGTATCATAATTGATAGAAATTTTGTCTGTACCTTCAGATGTATTTGCCGTTTTAGTTGTAATTAAAACTACACCATTAGCCCCTCTTGCTCCATAGATTGCTGTAGCAGCTGCATCTTTTAAAATTTCAATTTTTTCTATATCATTTGGATTCAAAAAACCGAGAGAACTTTGGGCTCCACCTGTACCATTGTTTCCTTGTGCATCCGTAACAGGATCTACCGGAACACCATCTAAAACATATAATGGTTGAGTCCCTCCAAGCATGGAATTAACCCCTCTAATAGATATTCCAATACCTCCTCCGGGTTCTGAACTTTCGTTCACAACAACACCTGCCGCTTGACCTTGTATTAAGTTTTCAATAGAATTAGTTCTGTTTTTTTCTAACTGTTCTGTATCAATTTGAATAATAGAACCCGAAAGGTCTTTTTTACTTACATCAAAATAACCAACGCTTACTGTTACCTCATTTAATTGATTAATTTCCTCCTCCATTTTAATTGCTATAGGTGAAGAGAGAATAATCAATTCTTGAGTTTTCATACCGAGGTATGAGACCACTAATGTATCTCCAATGTTAATATTAATTTCAAAAACACCCTCAAAACTACTTATTGTACCTGTTGAAGATCCTTTAACAGAAACTGTAACTCCAGGCAAAGGTTCATTAGTGTCTTTTTCAGTGATCGTTCCTTTCAGTTTTATCTCTTGTCCAATCACAATTATTGGAAAAATTATTAATAATAAAAACACTATTTTTTTCATATTCGTATATTAATGGAATAAGCAAGTTGCATCAAAAGTTTGTTTTGTTAGTTTAAATGCCATTCAATATAGTTTAATATTTGGTAAATAAAAAATACGGATCATCGGGAAAACCAATAAAAACAAAGTTTTAGAAGAAAGTTAATTGATTTTAAGAACCCTCACTATATTCTTTGGGGGTTTTACCAAAGGTTTTTTTAAATAGAGTACTAAAATATTTTGGATCGTTAAAACCAGATTCATAAGCAATATCGCTAATTCTCATTGACTTTTGATTTTGAAGTAATTCTGAAGCATGATTTAACTTAATTTTTATCACTAAATCTGAAGGTGACATATTTGTCAATCCTTTTAACTTTCTAAATAAATTAGATCTACTAAGCCCTGTTTTATCTGATAATAAATCAATTGAAAACTCTCTATTGGTAAGATTTTCATTGATAATTTGAACCACCCTAGATAGAAAATCCTCATCGGGAGATTTTGTTGTTTTTTTTCCCCTTGACTTTGGATTAATAAATTGATGAAGTACTTGTCTTGATCTTATAAGGTTGTCAGCTATTGCTTTTAATATTTTTATATTAAATGGTTTTTCTAAATATGCATCAGCCCCAATTTCTAATCCTTCAATTTTTTCATCAACTTCATTTAATGCTGAAATCATAATCACAGGAATGTGACTGGTTTCAAAGTTTGTTTTTATGATATTACAAAATTCTTTACCACCCATAACTGGCATCATAATATCTGTTATAATGAGATCTGGATTTTTTGCTAGTGCTATTAAAAGTGCTTCCTTACCATTAGCGGCCTCTATTACGGTATATTTTTTTTCTAATTCAGTTTTAATTGCTTTTCTTAAATCACTATTATCCTCAACAAGTAAAACAAGCTTATTATCATTAATACGATCCTCTAAAAACTCTAATTTATCGACATTTTTATTTTCTATTAGTAAATCATTTTCACTATAATGCTCACTTCCTTTTAGTAAAGTTACAGTAAAAGTAGACCCCAAATTCTCCTTACTTTTCAATTCGATTCCTCCTCCATGTAATTCAACGATTTTTTTTGAAATCATTAAACCAATACCGGTACCTGGAATCCCCTTATTATTGATATTGGTTCCTCTTGTAAATCTTGAGAAAATTAACTTTTGTTCTTTATCCGGAATACCTAATCCATTGTCTATAAAGTCTATTTTAACAACTTTTTTATATGCAGAAGCTTTGATTTTAATTTGTCCTCCCTCTTCACTATATTTAATTGCATTTGAAATTAAATTATAAAAGATTCGGGACATTTTATTATCATCAAACCATAAGGTTATTTTGGGAATGGAGACAATAATATCAATTGACTTTTCTTCAAGTAAGGGCTTAACTTCTGCTACAATTCTATCTATAATTTTCTTCAAATTAACTTGTCTTACAGATAATTTAAGCATATTCCGATCTGCTTTTTGAAAATCTAAAAGTTGTGTTACATATTCGTTTAAATTTTGAGTATTTCGTTGAATTAACTGAATTGTATTCTCAACGTTTTTTTTATTGGAAGAAAGTTGAGAGACCAAAAGTTGAATCAAAGAAATAGGAGTTCTTATATCATGTGCGACTTCTGTAAAGAATTTTATTTTATTTTCATTAAATTTTTGTTCAGATCTTACTTTACTAGCTAATACAAATAAATATAATAAAACAGATCCCAATAAGATATATATTACAATAGCCAATCGACTTAACCAAAACGGATTGTTTATAATAATATCTAAGGTATAGGTTTCTGGAGATGGTACACCACCTGCATTAATCACTTTTATTTCCATAGAATATGTGCCTGGATCTAATTTTGAATAAATGGCATTTCTACTATTTTTAGATACAATAGGAGATTTATCATATCCTTTTAATTGCCAGGAAAATGTATGTTTTTTTGATCCGTGAAGGGTAGGTGCCTCAAAATTAAAACTTAATGAATTCTGATTATATTCAAGTTCAACTTTATCAATAAAGTTTATATTTTTTTTAAGAATGGTAGAATCCGCAGTCACACCATTAACCTGAAAATCAGCGATATAAATTTCTGATAATTCCTTATCTCTTGGCAAATTTGATGGGTTAAATAATACAGCTCCTTTAGGTCCCCCAAAGGCTAGTCGACCATCTTTTGATTTTGTTGAAGCACCGAAGCCAAAAGTTTCAATAGTTACACCGTCACCATTGTCATATTTTCTAATATTGTCATTTTTAATATTAAATTTCCATAAACCTGAAGAACAACCTAGCCATAAATTTTCATTAAAATCTTTTTGAATTGAGAAAACAGTTCCTGTTTCATAGTTTAATTTTGTATTTATAAGTTTAATTTCCTTGGAATTTGGGTTGTATCTCAAGAGACCAAAAGTGCTTCCAATCCAAAGCACATTATTTTGTTCATCAAAATACAAAGAATAAATCTGATCAAGGTTATTAAAATTTTCATTTTCAATTCTATGGATAGTTTGGCTAATCTTATTGATTTCAAATAATCCACTTGCAGATCCAACATACATCAAATAATCATTACCCGCAACTATAGAATGCGCATTTCCAGTTTTGTAACTATTAACTAAAATATTATTTTTAAAATGTTTAACAGGCCCGTCATATCCTCCTAACCACAATTCATTATTATCTAAAAATGTGGTAAAAATTAATTTAGATTTTTTTTCTTTTTCTCTAAGTACAAAGTCGTTTGTTTCTCCTGTTTTAGTATTAAAATTAAGTAATCCGGAACCGTAAGCACCTATAATTAAATTTTCACCATATTTGTTTATTGTTAAAACCGCATTGTTAGCTAGTTTTGGGCTTGTATTGTAATTAGTCCAATTGCCGTTAGGTGATTGTTTACTAATTCCATTTTCTGTTCCAAACCAAACATTTCCTCCATCCTCATAATAAATAGAACGAATATTATTATTGTGAATACTGTTTTGTTTATAAGGAATGTAAGAAACATTTTTGAAGGTATTATCTTTGGGATAAATCAAATCTATTCCAAGTTCTCTCAATCCAAGCCAATAGACGTTTTCTTGGTCAACAAAAATTTCATAAATACTGTTCTGACTAATAGAGTTAAGACTATTTGGATTGTAATCTAATATATTAAGAATCTCAAAATCTTTATTCATTATAAACAACCCAATACCTTCTAATGCAATTAGAGCCAAATCATTTTTATCAAATCGAACACTTCTTATAGTGTATGTTTTTATTCGATTATCATAAAGTTCTATTTTTTTAACCTTTCCATCCTCTACTAAAAAAAGGCCTTTTTGATAAGTTCCTGCCCAAATCCGATTTTGTTTGTCAAAATCAAAATCAAGAATCTCTTTATTTTTTATTAGGGTTTTACGTTTAACTAGACGCTTATTCTTTTCAAAATAATCATACACGTGAATCCCCTCTGTAGACGCTACGAATACTTGGTTTTGTTTTACATGAATCCTCCTATTAAAAAGAGTTTTAGTATATAATAACTCACTTAATTTTTCGGACTTTAAATCATAGATCAATAATCCCTGTTGAAGACCAATAATCAAAGTATTATCATTTATCAATTCAAAAGATAAAAATTTAAGTGATTTTATATTTAAAATTGACCTAAAACTATCCTGTTCGTATTGGTATTCTAGAAGTTCTCCCTTGGATCCTAAAATGAAAAGTTTTCCATTTTTACTAATAATATCTACAACACCACTTGTTAGAAATTTATCGTAATTTTTAAATTGATATCCCGAATACCTATTCAGACCTTGCGAGGTTCCAATCCACATATACCCCAAAGTATCCTTTTCAAAAGCACGTACTGCACCACTTCTTATACCATCATAAACCCCGAGGTGTTTAATTTGCTGTCCATGAATTAGGAAAAGGGGAGAAAACAGCAAGAAGCAAAATATATAAAAAAAGAATCTCCTCATAACAAGAATTTAGGAGTTTTTTGTCAACTAGAATTCCTATTTGTAAAAATACGCTTTTTTTCAAATAGTAGCTTAGATTGTGATACTCTAAAGGAAAACTTGTTTTCTTTTTAACACTAATGGTTAGTCTTATTGCGCTTAGACTTCATTACTTGTTTTAACCACCAATCTCTGTTTGGATTATACTTGTATTGCTTTTTTAATAGAACTGCTTTTTCTCTGAGCTCTGCCTCGATTTTATCGTATTCAGGACTGTTAATCAAGTTATTCATTTCTCCAGGGTCTGTTTTAAGATCATATAACTCATCAATATCGTTTTCTAAAAAAGCATCAACCAGTTTATATCTTTCAGTTCGAACTGCAATCTGATTAGGACCAGCATAAGGCCAGTAAGTATCTAAATAATATTCAAATAAAATTGCTTTTCTCCAGTTCTTTTCTTTTTTTCCCTTCAATAAATTTACCATAGACTCTCCTTGCATATAGTCGGGTTTATCTATTCCTGCTAAGTCAAGAATTGTTGGAGCTACATCTATATTTAGACACTGTTCTTTTACTTTGGTATTTTGTTTAATTAATTTAGGGTACCTAACAAGCATTGGTACACGCATCGAGTTTTCATAGGCTAAACGTTTATCTAAGAAAGTGTGTTCTCCCATAAAATAACCATTATCACTACTGTAAATAATTACTGTATTATCCAATTCTCCCATTTCTTCCAAAATAGCTAAAACCCTACCTAAAGATTCATCAATTGCAGCCAAACATCGAAGAAGTTGCATATTTCTATCATAGTTTATTGGCCACTCTTGTTCCGGCAACTCCGAAGGAATAGGGAGGTGATTTTTCCATTCAAATCCATAGGTTTTTTTGCGCTGCCACTCAGGCTTTCCTTTAAAGGTTTCTTTATGGGTATCATAAGGTGGTAAAGGCAATTCTTCATTGTTATACAAATCAGCATGTCTTGGAGCTGGTAGATGAGGTTGATGTACAGCTTTGTGCCAGAGATTTAAACTAAATGGTTTGTTGGGATCTCTTTTTTCTTTTAACCAGGTAATTGCTTTTTTTGTTAGAATATCTGTCATATAACCTTTTTCTTGATATTCTTCTCCATTTTCGTTGACTGGTGGGTCAAAATACTTTCCTTGTCCAACAAAACTAAACCAGTAATCAAAACCTGGTCTTATGTGGTTTTTACCCTTTGTATGAGCCATATGAATTTTACCAATATGAGCCGTTTGATAGCCCGCTTCTTGTAAATGAATAGAGTATGGGGCAAATTCTTCCCAATTTGGATCTACATGTCGATTATTTTGATTTACACCATGCATATGAGGATAGGTACCCGTTAAGAAACTAGCTCTGGAAGGAGAGCAAATAGATTGTGTAACAAAGAAGTTTTCTACATTGGCACCTTCTTTAGCCAATCGATCCATGTTTGGTGTTTTTAAAAATGGGTAACGTCCTGATAATCCGATAGCATCAAAAGGTTGGTCATCAACCAAAACAAATAAAAAGTTAGGCTGTTTTTGTTTAGTTTGTTCCGGAATTGATTGTGCGTGTGTAACAGAATTTACAATTAAAAAGAGAATAGAAATCAGATTAATAATATTACTTTTTTTCATCAATGACATAAAATAATTTAACCCAAAACTCAAATTAAATTCATATTTAATAGTTTTGTTTTCGGTCAATCTATTTAAAAAATTGTTCAAATACTCAGGTAAATAATAATTTAGAAAAAATAAGTCCAATAAAAAACCTCAATATTTTATCAATGTTGTTTTTTCAAAAGTTTCTCATTGTAATTCAACAATAATTTCATTTTTACGATTAAAAACTTCATATGGTGCATTATAACCCAAAAAGTAAAATCGATTAGAGTATGATATGTTTTCGGAATCTAAAGCTGATTTCAATTCTTGTTTAAACTTTTCTATTTTTGTATCACTAGCCCAACCTTTAAAATTTATAGCAGCAACAGTTTTTGAGGGCTCATTCTTAAATTCTATATTTGATTCATTAGGTTTAGGAAGCATTTCTTTTTTTAATTTCTGTGGAACCATAAACATCATAGTGATGGAATCTTCTAATTTCATGGCTACGGGAGAAGTCATAGCTATTTTTTCATTCCTTTCATTATTTCCAAAAATATATCCTGCTAAAATTGAAAACCCTTTACTCGAAGCATTTTTATATCCTTTAGTTGAAAGTTTGACCGAGGTAAATAAAGTAGCCTCGTAGCTTCTTATTTCAAAACTCTCATATTTTTTGTTAACTATATATGAGTAAACTTCAATATTCCTTTGACTATATAAAGCAAAAAGCTGTATAGCAATAAAACCGATGAGTATTACTCCAAGTATTATTAACAATATTTTCATTTTTAAGTCTTTTACCATTGTGTAAAGTAACAAAAAAATATTCCCAAAAATAATTTTGGAGCAAAGAGGAGTGATATCAAACTATTTTGGGAAAGACTTGAAGAATATCAAAATTAAAAAAACATTCATCATTAAAACTAATTTATTTTAATATTAAGATATTAAATATTTCAATTACATGAGAAAATTTATTGATTTCCAAAAGATATATGAATTTAAAACCAAATAAAAAAAAGCGGGTAAAGAAACCCAAAAACTATCTTTTATCTTTATTCTCACAATAAGCCCAGCGAACATAAGTAATGCAAGGCCAAGAGATGAAATTACTAAAAAACAATCAAATTTAAGTCCTATTAACAAACCTAGAGCTCCTGTAATCTCTAACAGTACGATTGTTAATCCCATTTTTTCTAGCTTGAATCGTTTAAATTCATTTTTCATATATGGTGTCTTAAAATATGAAAAAGCATAGGCAAAAAAAGACAAACTTGAAATTAAAATACTTACAGTAAGCAAGTTCACGTTTATTTAATAAATTGATGAATATGCTACAAAAGCACACAAAATTAGAAGAATTAGAGAAGGTAAATGTTTGATAAATGGATTGCTAACTTTGAAATGAAAATATTGAGCGCCTATCATTATAAAACCCATAATAATTGATGGAATAAGAACAAGTGAAGGATACCAAATACCAACTAAAAGTAATGTAGCTAAAGATATTTTAGTAGCTCCTACAAGATTTCGGGTTAAATCACTTAATCCAAATTGTTCAAATTCTTTCAAGACATTATGAAACCTAAACGTCCAAACAAATAAAACAGATATTGCAACAATTATTTGTGCCAAATTTATTAAACTTTCCATTTTTTTAATATTAATTTATATTATACAGAACTATCTTCACTTACTTGTATAATGATCAAATAGCCTTAATTACCATCTAAATTAATAAATATTCCCAAAAATAAAAAGTTATTCTTGTAATAATGCCTTGGAGTAAAGAGTCTTAAAATCGAACTATTTTAGGTAGGATTTAATAGAGTTATCCGAAACAAACGTAATCTGAAAATATAGGCCTCACTTGAGAATTTAGAATATTATTTAGTCTTTTCTATGATGTTTTAAATACATTTGAAAAAAATATATTAATGAAAAATATTGCAACTCCTTTTACTTTACCTAATGGATCTGTTTTAAAAAACAGAATTGCAAAGTCTGCAATGAGTGAAAATTTTGGAACAAGAAACCACGCGCCAAGTAAGGGTTTAATAAATGCATACCGAGTATGGGCAAAAGGCAATCCAGGTTTGCTGATAACAGGAAATGTGATGGTAGATTCAATGGCCCTGGGTGAAGCGCGCAACATAGTAGTTGAAGACTACAAGTATTTTGAGTTGTTAAAAGAATGGGCTAAATCAGTGGAAGGTACAGGTGTGCATCTTTGGCCACAAATAAACCACCCAGGAAGGCAGGCTTTTGCAGCAATTAATAGAAAAACAGTAGGGCCATCTGCAATATCACTAAATATGGGTAGTGCGTCCAAAATGTTTAAAATACCAACAGCATTGACAGAAGAAGCAATTTGGGACATTATAAAACGCTTTGGAACTACCGCAAAAATCATGAAAGAAGCAGGCTTTACAGGTTGTCAAATTCATGGTGCTCATGGGTACCTAGTCAGTCAGTTTTTATCTTCTAATAGTAATATTCGAAAAGATCAATGGGGTGGGTCTCTTACCAATAGAGCTCGTTTTGTTTTAGAGATTTATCGTGAAATTCGTCGTCAAGTAGGCTCGAGTTATCCAATAGGAATTAAGATTAATTCTGCAGATTTTCAGCGAGGTGGATTTACAGAAGAAGAGTCTATGGAAGTGATTCGCCTCTTAGGGAATGAAGGAATCGATTTGATTGAAATATCTGGTGGAACTTATGAGAGGCCAGCTATGATTCAAGGAGATCGCAAGAAAAGCACCATATCGCGTGAGGCTTATTTCCTAGATTATATAGAAAAAGCTCGAAAATTAATTAAAACACCATTGTTACTTACAGGTGGGTTTCGTACTGTCTCAGTAATGGAGAAAGCTTTGGAAGATGGGAGTTTAGATATTATTGGTTTAGCAAGACCGTTTTGCTTGTATCCTAATTTAGCAAATCAAATTTTTGATGGATCAGTAAAACGATTTGACACTCCGATTCCTAAAATTGGTGTTAAGTTTTTAGATAAACTAGGTGGGGTAGAATTACCTTGGTATGAGCTACAAATTCAACGTATTGGGAAAGGGAAGTCTCCAAAATCGGACTTACCAGGAATTTTGGCTTTCTGGTTTAGCCTTAAGAGTTT
>CATISV010000095.1 GCA_949541125.1 Flavobacterium sp. SCGC AAA160-P02 | reverse complement strand
TTTCCTCCATAAAATTCATCAACGATAAAAAGGCTGTCAACTATGTAAATCAACAGATAGAATTGCTTGATGCTCCAAAGAAATTGAAATGGAACATCAAAAAATGGACTTTCTATTTTAATACTAAAATTAGACTAAATATGTTAAGACGAGCTGTTGCCAATAAAAATATTAGAATTCATGTATTTAATCGGATTTTTAGACGTTAAACCAAGGCTCTAAGCTCCTCAAAATCTAGGCCGCCATAATTCCCAGAACTCATTAAAAGAAGGGCTTTATTCTCTAACTCTTGGGAAAAAAGAAAGGCTTTAAAATCTTGAGGGTTTGTATAAACAATCAAATCATCTCTCTCAAAAGCGTTGGCAATCTGTGCCTTGCTAACTTCTTCTAATTGTTTTATTTGCACTGCATGAGGTGAATAAAAAACAACTGCTTTGTCTGCTTTTCTAAGAGCTCCTTTATATTCTTGTAAAAACTCAGCGTTTAAACTACTGTAGGTATGTAGTTCTAAACAGGCAATAACTTCTCTTTGATTATATTGTTTTTTTACAGCCTCGGTAGTTGCTTTTACCTTACTTGGACTGTGTGCAAAATCTTTAAAAATAACGGTTTGCTGATTTTCTACTATTTTTTCTAAACGTTTGCTTGCTCCCTTGAATGAAGCAATGGCTTCATAAAAATCATCCTCATCAATTCCCATATGTTGACAAATCCACTTAGCACCCGCAAGATTTTGTAGATTATGCTCTCCAAAAATTTCTAAGGGCATCTGCCCAACTGGAGTATCCATAAATGTAATACCATTGTTTATATGATGGTCTGGTGTAGCATAGGAATACTTTTTAATAGTATGTTCAGAATTCTCTACTACTTCTTTAACAATAAGATCTTCTTCATTGTAAACCATGATTCCTCCATTGGTAAGAGAATTTGTAAAAATGCGAAACTGCTCAACATAGTTTTCAAATGTTGGAAACACATTGATATGATCCCAGGCAATCCCACTGATCAATGCAATGTTGGGTTTGTAGAGGTGAAATTTCGGACGCATGTCGATGGGGGAACTCAAATATTCGTCTCCCTCCAACACAATAAATTCGTTTTCTTGCGTTAAGTGAACCATGGTTTCAAAACCCTCTAACTGAGCTCCTACCATATAATCTACCTCTCGCTCGTGAAAGTTTAACACATGAAGAATCATTGAAGTAATGGTTGTTTTACCGTGAGAACCTCCAATAACAACCCTTGTTTTTTCTTTAGATTGTTCATATAAGAACTCTGGATAGGAATAAATTCTTAAGCCTAGTTCTTGAGCCTTTAACAATTCTGGGTTGTCTTTTTTGGCATGCATTCCCAAAATAATAACATCTAAATGATGGCTTATTTTTTCTGGAAACCAACCGAACTGTTTGGGTAATAATCCTATTTTTTCTAAACGAGATTTTGAGGGATCGTGGATTGTATCGTCACTTCCCGTTACTCGATAGCCTTTATTAAAAAGTGCAATGGCTAAGTTATGCATTGCACTACCACCAATGGCAATAAAATGAATATTCATTTGATGTTTTTAGTTCGTAATCATTAGGTTAACTTTTTTATTCTAGAACAATTCTAGTAGGTGTATCTTCTCCAGAAATAATAGTCTTCGTGCCTATCGCTATCGCCTGTATAGTTTGTGAAATCACATTGATATCTAAAGATTCTGCTTCATCTGATACCTGATGATAATCTTTATCAGTATCTATAGCAGTCGTGCTAAATGTATGTGCAGGAACCCCCAAACGAGCTAGAGAAGCATTATCTGACCTAAAGAATAGCTTAAAGTTCTTGTACGGATCTGGAAATAATTGATATCCCGTACCTTTTAAATTCTTTTGAATAATATTTCCTACATCTGAACGATCTAAACCTGTTAGCCAAGCAGTATTAGGTCCAAAACTTGGTGTTTTGCCAATCATCTCTAAATTAAGACCAGCAACCAATGTAGACGCATCTATTCCTTTTCCAAAATACCTAGAACCAATTAAACCCATTTCCTCTGCAGTAAAAGCAACAAAAATAATGGTTCTTTCATTTCCTTCTTTTTTAAAATATTCCGCTAAGACCAAAACTCCAGTAACCCCCGAGGCATCATCATTGGCTCCGTTATAGATACTATCCAACACCCCTTCTTTTTGGTTGATTCCAATATGATCATAATGCGCTGAAATAATTACAATCTCATTTTTTTTTGATTTTCCTTCTAATACACCAATAATATTACTTGATTTGATACTGTCTTTTGATCTTCTGGGCTTAAAGGTAAAGGTCTGTCGATAGGTAGAAAGTGTATCATAGGTAGATAATCCTATTCTTTTGAATTCTCTTTCGATATACTGAGCTGCTTTTTCGATTCCTAGAGTGCCTGCTTTCCTCCCTTCCATGTCATCTGAAGCAATTGTATACAAGTGTTTTCTTACCAGAGTAGAATCTATGATCAAAGGAATACTATCGAAGTTATTTATAATCGTGATGGAATCTAAAACCGATGGAAAGTTATTTTTGGTTTTGTAAGTATTGTTTTTACATGAAACAACCGAAATCAATAGCAAAAAAAGGAAGATAATATTTCTCATTTGAAATAATTTTAAGCGATAAAGATACCAAACAACAACAACATTTATTTTGTACTTTTGCTAAAAATTTTATTAATGGATTTATCATTAGTGCCAAAATTAAAAAACCTAGAGGCTAACAATTTTTTTTTGTTAGCGGGTCCCTGTGCAATTGAAGGAGAAGACATGGCGCTAAGAATTGCCGAACATACTGTTAAAATCACTTCAGAGTTAAAAATTCCTTATGTGTTTAAAGGAAGTTTTAAAAAAGCAAATAGGAGTAGAATTGACAGCTTTACAGGGATTGGTGATGAAAAAGCATTAAAAATTTTAAGAAAGGTTTCTGAAACTTTTCATATCCCTACGATGACCGATATTCATGAGGTTTCTGATGCTGAAAAAGCTGCTGAATACGTAGAAATATTGCAAATCCCTGCTTTTTTAGTCCGTCAAACAGAGCTGGTTGTTGCTGCTGCAAAAACTGGAAAAGCTGTCAATTTAAAGAAAGGTCAATTTATGAGCCCAGGGGCCATGAAACATGCTGTAAAAAAAGTACAGAATTCTGGAAATAACCAGGTAATGACCACAGATAGAGGAACGATGTTTGGATATCAAGATATAATTGTAGATCTAAGAGGAATTCCCGAGATGAGAGAATTTTCAATGACTGTTTTAGATGTAACTCATTCTTTACAACAGCCAAATCAATCTTCTGGTGTCACTGGCGGAAGACCAGAGATGATTGAAACCATTGCCAGAGCAGGTGTGGTGAATCATATTGATGGTTTATTTATCGAAACTCACTTTGATCCCTCAAATGCAAAGAGTGACGGTGCCAATATGTTACACATAGACCATTTGAAAAGCTTACTTTCCCGCTTGGTCGATATACGACAAACAATTAATCAATTTTAGTCACAGATTGAATACGTCTTTAAAAAAAGCTCTTACTTTTTAAGAATCTTTTTGTAAAACACTCCCAATTCAGATTCTAATCGAACAAGATAAACTCCTGAAGATAATATTCCTGTATTAAGCTGAATAATTTCTTGATTGTCATCAGTTTTTATTGTTAAAACTTCTCGTCCTAATAAATTATAGATACAAACCTTCTGAAGAGCTACTTTTTTTGATCGAATCGTAAACCGATCTTCAACAGGGTTAGGGAAGAGAACAAAATGATCATCAAAATCTTCTGTGTCGTTAGATAAAGTTCCTGTAATTACAATATTATCTATATAGGTACTATTGCCATACCCATTCACATTTACAAATCTAATTTTAACCTTTTGATTTGAATAGGCTGATAAATCTACCGTTTCTGTTTTCCAATCTGAACCGCTTGAAGGTGTCCAATTTTGCGTGGTATTATAACCATCTAATGTCGATAAGTCTAACCCTTCTTTGTCATAGATATTCGTATAACTTACTCCACAATCTGTAGAAATATCAACTTTTAAACCATCACTATAGCTTGCACTGTATTGTGCTTTTGCAAGATCAAAACTAAGCACCATATTGGTTCCTGTTAAATCATAGACCAAGGTTGCAAAAATATCTTCTTGACCAGACGCATTATAACTGTAATTATTAATATAAGCAGCTGTAGTTGATTGACCATCTATTCCAGTAATCGTTGCAGGGCTCCATGGATATGCATCATCTGGATTTTCTACCACCCATCCTACAGGAGGAAAACCATTTACTTCAAAAGTTTCTACCTCATTTATTGGTTTAAGAAGTATTTGGGTATAAAAAGTTTCTTCATATTCGTCATTGGCTACAAATTCGTCTCCTGGTAAACTTACCCAAACTTTCAATGAATGAGTTCCGTCTTGTGTGAGTGTTAAGGGAGTAGAAAAAGTATATACATCCTGTGTCCCTGGATTCAATGTACCAGTATAGGTTTCTTCAACAATAACATTAGAATCTAATTGATAAAAGAGTGAGAAATTGCTTTGACTTTCAGTTCCTAAATTTCTAATATTAGCTGATATATCAATAGAATTGTCTCCAGAACAAATAAGATCTAATGAAGAAAAATCATTAGTAATAGATTCAACGGTAATATCTTTACTTAAACTACAATTATAGAGTCCTCCAGGATTGTTAATCGCTATACTTCTTCTTGTTTCCCAATTATTCCCTCCAGTTGCTGAAACTGCAACCCAAAAAGGTCTATCAGGATCTGTAATTTCTATAGACAGGGACGTTTCTGAGGTAGTCCCTACTTTTTCCATAAACTTTTCACCTAGTATATAGACATCGTAGGAGGTAGCATCTGTAAGTAGATCCCATACAATCGTTAAATTTTCGGGACATATTTGAGAAATATCGACTCCTGAAACTTGGTTTGCTATTGAAAAAGTAGCGGAACTTTGATCCGAAAATGATCCACTGGTTATTCTAACAATGCTTTCTCCTGAAACCGTATTAGGAACTGTCCAGGTATAGTTTGTAGAAGTAGAGGAAGCGGTTCCAATTGAAGACCAAGAGTTCCCATTATCTGTAGAATATTCTAGGCTAAAATTCCCTGAAGTGTTAATGGCATCCCAGTGAATTACTTCTTGTTCACCAACAACAAACTTTTCATTTCCTATGGGGTACGTGAGAGTTAATTCTTCAGAAATGATTTCATACAAAACAAAGTAATGTTGAGGCCCTGAAGGAATATCATATCCTTTAATATTCAATGTATAATCTCCTGCTTGAGGATTGTTGATAAGGACTTGTTCCATATTATTAAGATGATCTGCACCATTTGTTGCTGGCTGATCTAATGTTACTGGATTGGGTGATGGGTCTAAAATCCAAGGGAATAATTCTGACCCTGTTGGAGAAATTACCTTTAAATCAATGTCATTAACCAAGGCTGTCGATGCTCCTGCAACTGCTGCAGGATCATTCCAATACAGCATAAAACGAACTTGTTTTGTGTCGGCGGGTATCGAAATGGTATGATTATTTTCAGAATCTTGTGTGATTGTATCCTCCAAAAATCGTTCATCCTCTAATAGCATAGCAGCTCTCAACCCATTAACTACTCCCCATCCAAATTTAAAATCTGGTCCTACATTTCCGTAATCATTGGCCGTATTTAATAAGGCTGCCTTAATCAATGCAGACTCTGGTAATTGACCTTCGTTTTGGTCTTTATACAATTGATACAGTTGAGCAGACACTCCAGCAATTCCAGGAGCAGCACCTGAAGTTCCGCCAAAAGAAAAATAACCATTATTTTCGTCTGTAGATAGTTGTCCTTGTCCATGCGCTGTGATATCTGGTTTTATTCTTCCATCAGTAGCAGGACCACGACTACTTGATGACGCTAAGACACCATCATAATAAACATTTGCGGTAGCAATTACATTTTTACCTTGCTTATGGCCTCCTGTAATATTTCCCCAGTTACTTCCAGCACCATAACCACAATTGGTAGTTCCTGAATTTCCAGTAGAAAATACATGAAGAACTGAAGTATTCGTATTTGTTTGTAAGTCTACAGTTCTACTAATAGAAGTATAACCATCATTACAGCCATTTCCATAGGAAGAATTAGTAATCTGTGCATCTCCATTGTCTAATAAATTTGTTGTTGCCGTATCTTGAAAGCTTGAACTATAATTGGTAACATAAACATCAGATCCAGCAGCCATCCCCCTTTTAGTAGGATCTAAATTTCCAGCACCTGCTAAAATTCCAGCAACTCCATCTCCATGGGTTGAACCGGTTCCACTAGCTGCAGTATTATCTATTCTTCCTTGAAAATCTATATGAGGACCAACAATACCATCATCTCTAACAATCACTCCTATTCCCATTCCTGTATAATTTCTTCCAGAGGTAGTTTGGGTGTCTAAATTGCTAGATCTATGTATTGATTTTCCCTTAAAATCTTCTTTTACACTGGGTTCCTGTATCAATTCTATCCATTTTACAGAAGGGATCATTGCAACCTGTTCTATTTTATCTGATGGAATAGATAGGGTCATTAAATTTGCTTTTTTATATTGTTCTAGAACAGATATTCCTGGAACAATATTGAGATCTGAAAGGACTTTATTTACCAAAATACTTTGATGAAATACAAGGTTTACAAGAATATTATCTCCATCGATAGCCCAAGTACCAATCTCATTATTTCTGATTTTCGATGATATCTTAAATTCTAGGGGAATTGGCATGATAGAAACCACTCCTGAACTCTCCAGGAATTCTATATCAACTTCCTGTTGTGTGTATAAAAAATAGCTGTGATTGGAAACATAATCTCTGAGACCTATCCCTCGAGATATAAATTCATTTTGAATTTCTTGATTCGGTGTTTTCTCAAACTGAACAACTAAATAAAAACCTTCAGTTGAGGAGTTAGTTAATTTTCTTAATTGACTCCAGTCAAACTGTTTGATATTATTTGGCATCTCAAATTCTTTTTCTTGAAAAAGAATTGGTTTTGTTTTCTGGGAAAAAGAAGTGTCAACAGCAAAAAAAAAAGCAAAGATTATTAAGTGTAGTAGTGTAAAGTTTATTTTCATTTTTATAATCTAAATTCAATCACAAATTTAATGAATTTAATTATTTCAACACTCCATAAAAATTAAGAATCAAAAAAAGGTTTCAAAATATTATTGTTTTCCATCAATATAATCCTGAAGGTAAGCATATCGAGGAGTCAATTTTTTTTGTGAGGTCATTTTAGCTCGCTCTAGAATCCCCCCTTTGTCATTATTAAAAAAAGCTGGAATAAGGTGATCTAAAAACAAGTCTCCGAAACCCTCACTAGAATCTTTGGGGAGCTCGCAAGGTAGGTTGTCAACCGCCATGACTGTGATTGCATTGTTTTCTTTATAATTTACTTCAGAGGCAGTCTTAGGATCATAACCATATATTGGATCTGCTATGGTAGAGGCTCTTAATGTTGATGCAACAGGACCATTGATGTCACAAGAAATATCAGCAACCAAATTGATTTTAAATTCTGGAGATCTCGCATCTTCTTGTGTGAATAAAAAAGGAGAGCCCTCACCAAAAAAATGACCGGCAATAAAGTAATCAGTAACACGAGCAAATCGCATAAAATCCGACTCATAATCTGAAGGATTGTTATAAAAATCGAAATTATCAATGAATCTTCCATCTTTACGTTTGTTATAATCCAATACATCTATTATACAATAAACAGGAGTTTCAAAATCTTTTGTGATGTAATCCTCTACAGACACAGCCTTTAACTGCATCGCATCCAACATTTCCTGGGCGCCTTTTGCCACCTTACCACTACCAGTAAGTAGAATTTTGATATTGGGTAGCTGAATGGTGTTTAATTGATCAATAAGGGCTTGTTGATCTTTTAAGGAGTTTGCTTTTGGGAGTTGAAACGTATCATTTTTTAAACCAAAGGCTCTAAAACCATTATATGTTCCAACAATTCCAGCATAACGCCCAAATCCTATTAAGCGATTTCCTTTTGAGTCAGTGATTACCTCGTGATCAAACAATTCAATGTTTTTTTTAATAATGGCCTGTAATAAGCCTCTATTGTAGGGTTGTTTTTTGATGGTATGACTAAAGAAAAAGTATTTTTTATTTGGAATCAAAGCCTCAATAGGTACCTCTTTGACACCAATGAGAATGTCACAATCAGACATATCATTAGTAACCTCAAAACCTGCTTTTTGGTACAATTCATCAGAAAAAACTCTAATTTCAGAGGATTCTATTTTGATAGTGGTCTCAGGGAACTTTTGTTGAAATTCTTTAAGTTTTTGAGGAGAAAACACTACCCTACGATCTGGTGGGTTCTTGCGTTCTTTGATAATTCCAAATACCATATGCTCGTTCAAATTTATTTTTGTAAAATTAGTTGATTTTAAGAGGATGCGCAAATGGTAAATCGGTTTCATTTTCTTACTTTTGTAGTCACTATTCTCTAGTTTTAAAGAGAAAAGGGGACGACTGGTTTTGACAGCAAGGTCAGTGAAATTGTAAGCATACCGAGGACTGAAATGAATACTCGTTAACCTTATTTCAACCATTTAAACGGCGAAAATAATTACGCTTTAGCTGCTTAATCTGAATGTAAAGTAAGATGGGCCTAGGCACACAAGGTGTGCAAGCTTTATGTCCACGAAAAGCCTTGGTTTATGGCGTTTCACTTTTGGGCATCGTAAAAATAAACTTAGAAATGCTGGGGCTTTGTTAGCATTTTGAAACTAAAGAAGCTAAGCTTATAGTAGGTTGTTTTTGATCAGCTATAGGTCTAAAACGAAGCAAAAACTAAGTATGTAGAAAGCACTTGAGCTGCTTGTTTGGACCCGAGTTCGATTCTCGGCGTCTCCACAATGAAGCGCAGTATGGCTTCGGATAAAATCATAATAAGCCCTACAAATTTATTTGTAAGGGCTTGTTGGTTTTAGACGACTGGGCTGAAAGCACAGCATACTGCATTTCCTAAGCGGGAGGTTAGAGAAAGACCTAAGTCATTCTCGGCGTCTCCACAAATAAAAACCTCAATATATTGATTATCAATATCTTGAGGTTTTTTAATGTTTAAATTTGTACGTTTTTTGTATTATTAGAATATTTTATTGTATGATTTTAAAAAAAATAGAGTTGTTTTTAAGACGTCATTTCGTGCATTTCGTGCATTATATTTTTTTAAATCTACTTATTAAAAATCAAACCAATTTTATTATTATTTTGGTCTATTAACATAAAAAACTAATTTAAAATGAAAACAAAATATCATTATCTCATTTATGTTGTGTTACTTCTTTTTGGATTTTATATAACATATTTAATCAACTACGTGGGTAATACAGATAGGATGCAGGAAATAATAGCAATATTTTCCAACCATTGCTACCATATTCATCATTGGATGATTTGCTTTTTCATCATTTTTATACTACTTATTGGTCATTATATTAAAAATAAATTATGGTTATATGCCATTATCATATTTCTCATTGGTGTGGCTCTTGAAGACATCATGTTTTCCGACTTTCTTATAATAAAAGATAATTGTCATGGTGAAAAACTTATTCAAATTTTGAAAAAGAATCCTGGAACATAGAAAATATTATTTGTCTTCATTTCCTACATTTCGTGCATTATATTTGTTATTTAAAAATCTCTAAAATAAATATTATGGATATCGTTGACCAACAAATTATTCAACTATCACAACTAAAGTGGTCAAAGACTACAAATACATATAAAGAATTAAAATACTACATTGATAATGATAAAGAATTTAATTTAGCTCTTCAATCTTCTTTAATCTTGGCCAAGGAAAAAGCTGACAAAGAATTGCATCCAAATCTTTATCATGCAATTGATAATGTCTTTGGAGGTAACAGTTATGGTTGGCCAACCACTCCCAATCATTACCTTGAATACATTGCGAAATTTATGGTTTTAATCCCAAATGAAATTGATGACCCTAAGTATCCAAATGCTTGGAAAAGTGATAATACACAAAATGGATACAATCAAAAAGTGTATGACTTATTATGCCAATTTTATTTTCTTATTAATCAGCCATTACCAAACACAAACAAAACCTTACAGGCTTATAAAAGAGATCATTTTATTTTTGCTGATTGGTTGTGCAGTTTTGCAATTAATTGGGGAGAGTTTCTTGATACAAAAGGATCTCTTACATCATCCACACTGGCCTCTTTTAAGTCAAACCCAATGTACAATTTCCCACTTTACAGTGAAAATTCAAAGCATTGGAAATCCTTTAATACTTTTTTTTATCGACAGTTTAATGGTGCTAATAAAAAAGGGCAAACACCTTTAAGACCAATTGCCGAACCAAATAATAATAATACAATTACTTCTCCAGCCGACTGCACCTTTAAAGAGATGTATCATATTGATAATAATGGTAATGTTCTTGGAATTAATGAAAAAACTGAGGGCATGACATTAAAGAATACCCATAGAATAAATTCAGTGAGTGATCTACTTCAGGATGAAAAAATCGCTAAGGCATTTCACGGTGGTACTTTTGTGCATTATTTTTTAAGTCCTTTCGATTATCACAGGTTTCATGCTCCTGTAAATGGAACTGTAAAAGAGAGTAAAGTGGTTCGAGGCAAAGTTTATTTGGATGTTGAGTTTAAAGATGATGGACAATTTCATGCTCCTGATAATTCAGAGAACGGATATGAATTTCAACAAACCAGAGGAGTTTTTATTGTTGATGCTGGCGAACCTTTGGGTTTAGTGGCAGTGATTCCTACTGGAATGGCCCAGGTTTCTGGTGTAGATATGTATACACAACTCAAGGGTACTAAAATCAATAAAGGTGATGAGTTTGGAAAATTTATGTTTGGTGGCTCAGATACAATTCTCCTATTTCAGAAAAATCCAAATTTGTATTTGTGGAAAACCGATCCAGCTCATAATCCTATCCACTTTCAATTTGGTCAAGTAGTTGCGTATTGGAACATAATTGAGGGGGATTAAATAACTACTAATATTAAATCCATATTATCTGTTATTAATTTTATCTTATCTATTGTTATTTATTCTTCCAAAAAGATTTTAAAAACAAACTCTTAAGGCTAAACCAGAAAGCCAAAATTCCTGGTAAGTCCGATTTTGGAGACTTCCCTTTCCCAATACGTTGAATTTGTAGCTCATACCAAGGTAATTCTACCCCACCTAGTTT
>CATISV010000094.1 GCA_949541125.1 Flavobacterium sp. SCGC AAA160-P02 | reverse complement strand
GTCAAATTCATTCTCTGTTTTGCTTTATCTCGAGCTTGAACTAAATGTTGGTACGAATTAGTTTGTTCTTGTTTAGTTGTTAGTTTTTTCTGCATAGTCTAAAATAGGTCATCACTTGTTATACTTTGGGTTCTTTTACTATAATTGATAGATCGTTTTACAAAAAAATCACCATGTTTGGTTCCTATAATTTCATCATCAAACCATTCGGTTTCTGAAACTAAATTTTGGTCGATCTCGAAGACTTTATCAATTCCAATACTTTCTAAAGAATTATTAAATCTATTTTTTAAAAATTCATTAATGACTGCCTTGGGTAAAAAGTCTATCTCTCCATTTTCAAAAATCCAATCCACAACATCCTTCTCTGCTTCAAATGCTTGCTTACACATGTTCTGAATATTTTCATGATATTCTGATGTAAACCACTCTGGATGCTCTTTTTGAAGAATTTTTATCAAATCGATACCAAAATCACCGTGGATTTGTTCTTCTTTAGAAGTTGCTTCTACCACATTGGAAATTCCTTTCAACATATTTTTATGCTTGTTGAAAGCCATGATAATTAAAAATTGAGAAAATAGAGAAACATGTTCAATAAATAATGAGAACAGCAATATAGCTTCGGCATATTCTCTATTATCATCGCTTTTTGAATTTTTAAGTGCTGTTTCTAAATACTGAACCCTTTTCATAATGATCGGTTTCTTTTTCAGCTCTTTAAACTCTGAGTTTAACCCTAGTATTTCTAATAAATGAGAATAGGCATCCGCATGGCGAACTTCACTTTCTGCAAAGGTCGATCCTACAGAACCAATCTCTGGTTTTGGCATTCTATGATAGAGATCTCCCCAAAAGGATTTTACAGCCACTTCTATTTGAGAAATTGCCAACATGGTGTTTTTGATAGCGCTTCTTTCCGATGAAGACAAGCGTGACTTAAAATCCTGAATGTCACTTGTAAAATTAAACTCAGAATGAATCCAATAAGAATGTCTTATTGCCGGAACATATTCATACAACTGAGGATATTCGTAAGGTTTTAGGTTAATTCTTTTTTCAAAAATATCGGACTGCCTTTCTTGACTTCTTTTGTTTCGATATAGAATATATGCTTTCGCCACTTCTGGGAACTTCCCTTCCATCAATTGTGTCTCTACAATATCTTGTACCTCTTCAATCGTTGGAATATATTGTTGATGTTCGTTTTTTCGATCTAGTAATACTTGATAAACTGACAAAGCAACATCTTGTGCATTTTGTTTGGTACCAACTCCAACAGCAAGCATTGCTTTTTCAATAGCTGCAGTAATTTTATCTATGTGAAAAGGCTTGGTACTAAAATCTCTCTTAATTATATGTTCGATCTTCATAGATTTAGGGTTAGATTAATTGTAAATAGAATCGTAAATATCTAATTTATTTTAGATGGTTTAGGTGGTGACCAAATAAGTTTTTTAACAAATTATCAACATAAATTTAACCCATTAAATATCATCAAAAAACCCTTATCAAATGATTAGGTTTTTGGGCTACTTTACCTTTTTAATTCTGAGTTTGATAGAATTTTTTTTATCCGATTTATAAGATAGTGATGGTATAAAAAGTACTTGAGAAATTAACAATTAAGAAAAGCCAACAGGATTTACTGAGGACTAATTTAATCTTAAAACAGATAAAATTCTTATAAAGAGTCATTCAGGTGGATTAAAATACTATTTATAGTACTCATTTTTTGCCTACTTTGTTAAAAGTAAAACTTACTTAAAAAAAGAATCTACAAATTCTACCTTATTAAAAACTTGTAGATCATCAATTCCTTCTCCAACACCTATATACTTTACGGGTATTTGAAATTGATCAGAAATACCAATGACAACACCTCCTTTGGCCGTTCCATCTAGTTTGGTAACAGCTAATGAAGTTACTTCTGTGGCTAATGTAAATTGTTTGGCTTGTTCAAAGGCATTTTGACCTGTAGATCCGTCAATAACTAATAATACCTCATGTGGAGCATCATCCACTACCTTTTGCATGACCCGTTTAATTTTGGTCAATTCATTCATCAAGTTTACTTTGTTATGTAATCTACCTGCTGTATCTATAATAACAACATCTGCATCTTGTGAAACAGCAGAAGTTAAGGTGTCAAAGGAAACAGACGCTGGATCAGAACCCATTTCTTGTCTAACTAAGGGTACATCAGTTCTATCTGCCCATACTTGAAGTTGATCTATTGCTGCAGCTCTGAATGTATCTGCAGCTCCTAAAACTACTTTTAATCCATTCTTTTTAAATTGTGAAG
>CATISV010000093.1 GCA_949541125.1 Flavobacterium sp. SCGC AAA160-P02 | reverse complement strand
TTTATGACAAGGTATTTGTTAATCCGATCTATGATTTAGGTAAGTTCTTATGGAGTAAAATAGATCAAGGTTTTATTGATCGTTTTTTACCAAATGGAAGTGCATCTGTGGTCTCCAGCATTGCTAAAGCTTGTAAAAGATTTCAATCAGGATTTATTTTTGATTATACCTTTATCATCATTACAGGTTTTACCTTATTTATAACAATTATTTTTTATATATCAGTTTCATAAAAATGAGTTTTCCAATTTTATCACTTCTTATTTTAACTCCTTTAATTGGAGCGCTTACACTTTCATTATCAAATAGTGCACAATTAAAAAACAAAACAATATTTGCTTCAGGTCTTTGGATTACGACTGGCGAATTTCTTTTAAGTTTATTACTTCCAATTTTTTATGATAAATCTCAAAATGGATATCAATTTACAGAATTTCATACTTGGTTTGATAAATTCGATATCAATTACTATTTAGGAGTAGATGGTGTTTCTATACCTCTTATTCTTTTAACTACTTTTTTAGTCCCCATTTGTCTTCTTTGTTCTTGGAATTCAATTCAAAATCGAGTTAAAGAATTTGTTATTTATTTTCTTTTGCTTGAAAGTTTCATTATTGGTGTTTTTGTAAGCATCGATATTGTTATTTTTTACGTCTTCTTTGAGGCTGTTTTAATCCCAATGTTTTTAATTATTGGTATATGGGGTGGAGAAAATAGACTTTACGCAACTTTCAAGTTCTTTTTATACACATTAGCTGGTTCAGTTTTAATGTTACTTGCAATTGTTTATATTATTTCAATCACCAATACAGGAAATATTGAAGTCATTTCTAAATTTGCTTTTGCTGAAAATATTCAACTAATTCTCTTTTTATGTTTCTTCGCATCTTTTGCTGTAAAGGTCCCGATGTTTCCATTTCATACTTGGCTACCGGATGCCCACGTTCAAGCACCTACAAGTGGATCAGTAATTCTTGCAGGAGTTCTATTAAAATTAGGAGCTTATGGTTTTATGAGGCTATCTATTCCATTCTTTGAATTTGCCTCTTACTACTTTCAACCTTTAATTTTTAGTCTAAGTTGTATCGCTATTGTTTACACATCGATTGTTGCTCTTCGTCAAACGGATATGAAAAAAATGATAGCTTACTCCTCTGTAGCGCATATGGGTTTTGTTACAATTGGAATATTTACCTTAACTCAAGACGGCATGAATGGAGCATACTTTCAAATGATTAGCCATGGAATAGTCTCTGCCGCTTTATTTTTGATTGTTGGAGTCGTTTATGAGAGACATCATACTAGAATGATAGCTGATTACAGTGGAGTGACAAATATTATGCCAAGATATTCCTTTTTCTTTATGGTTTTTATGCTTTCCTCTATTGGATTACCGGGGACAAGTGGATTTGTGGGAGAATTTCTTGTAATCATGTCCACCATCAGTGTGAGCGTATATTTAACTATCTTTACAGCCGTAGGAGTCATTTTAGGAGCTTCATATATGTTACTTTTGTATAAGAATGTAAATTTTGGAGATGTAAAAGCTGATATTAAAAAACTCACGGATTTAACAAATATTGAGATTTTTTATTTTACTTGTTTAGCCTTTTTAACAATTTTACTGGGTGTTTATCCAAAACTTCTTTTTGACATGATTGATGCCAGTATATCCATAGGAATACTTTAATGATCGATTTTTACTCATTTGCACCAGAAATATTTATTTTAGCTTTAATCTTAGTATCCATAACCTTTGGTATTTTGAATAAGAGAGTAATAATTACAATTAATGCCACAGGATTTAGCTTTTTAACTATTTTTTTGATATTTAAAGGCCATAGCCTTTATCAAAATTCTTTATATTCTTTTAATACAATAAATTTAATTTTACTTTCAAAAATTATTTTATCGATTGGCTCAATAGTTTTCATTTTGCTTTCTCGAAGGCCTCTCAAAAACGAAAATTTATTTCGCTACGAATATATACTTTTCATTCTTTTTGCTATTCTTGGCTCTTTTGTACTTATCTCAAGTGATAATTTTTTAACAGCCTTTATCGGCTTAGAGCTTCAATCCCTTTCTCTTTACCTGATGGCGGCATTTAACACTAAAAATTTAAATTCCAATGAAGCGGGTATTAAATATTTCTCTTTAGGTGCTCTATCTTCAGGATTTTTATTATTTGGTATCTCAATGATTTACTTTGACACAGCTTCATTCTCTTTTCAAAATTTAAATAATTATTCAACTATCAGTGAAGTAGGTCTGGCTTTAGTTTTAATTGCACTCTTTTTTAAAGTATCAGCTGCTCCTTTTCATATATGGACTCCAGATGTTTATGAAGGATCTCCAACAATATCAACATTATTTTTTGCCACTTTGCCTAAATTCGCCTCTTTAATTTTCTTATTTAGAATTTATCACGAGTTGAACATTCCCAAAATAGAATCCCTTCATTATATCTTTCAAATAGTATGTGCAATTTCTCTGTTGGTAGGGGTATATGGCGCAATTACACAAAAGATTATCAAAAGACTTTTAGCTTTTAGTTCTATAAATCATATTGGCTTTATGCTTTTGGCAATTATGAGTTACCAATATATGTCTGAGGGAACAATTTTCTTTTATTTGATTATTTATCTTATCACAACGTTCGGTGTATTTTCTGTTATCTTAAATTTACGTACCTCTGAGGGGGAAATAACTCTCTTAACTGGATTAAATGGACTAAAAGCATCATCAAGATCAAAGGCAATCTCGATGTTAGTATTTTTATTTTCGTTAGCAGGGATCCCACCGTTTGCAGGCTTTTTTGCTAAATTTTTTATTTTATCAGCTTCTATTAACGAAGGTTTTTATATCTTATCTGTCATTGCTGTTATAAGTTCCGTTATTGCTGCATTTTATTATTTGTCAGTAATTAAGAATATGTTTTTCAATGAATTGGAAACTGAATTATTGTTAGATAATAATAGACTAAGTTCATTTATATTTATTTCATCAGCTATAGTTATTACTTTATTTTTCTTCTATCCAGATCCATTAATTAATCTTGTTGACTCTTTATTTAAATAAATTTGTATAAAGTATTATTCGACTCCACCAACTCGACTTTTAATAAAATTTTTAATAATCAGAGCAATTTTTCTTTAGTTGAAAAACACAATATTGCAGTTCAATCCTATGAACAAACTGCGGGCGTAGGAAGAGGGACTAAAAAATGGTATAGTCCAAGAGGAAATATATATCTCACTATAAACCAGAACAAAAATACAGATGAAATCTTAAGAAATAGTTTTTATGTATGTTATTTGATTCACAGGTTTTTTTCAAAAAACTATGGCATTAAGTTTCAATATAAATGGCCCAATGATTTGTACTTTAACGATAAAAAAATATGCGGTGTAGTTTCAACCTCTAAAATAATTGGAAATAAAAGTTATATTCAAACGGGGATTGGTTTTAATCTTAATAACCAGCCCATTAAAACATCAATCTCTCTATCGAAAATTTTAAATCAAAAATTTTCTATTCTTGAAGTTTCTTCAAAAATTTTAGAGTTCATAGATTCCAATTTAAATTCCCATATATCTAATAACTATTTAGTAAAATATCTAAATAGTTATCTTTTAAGAAAATTTAGAGTTAATCACCCCTCTTTTAATCAAAATACTAAAATCATTAAGGTTCTAAATGATCTTTCCTTACGTATAAAATTACATGATCGTTATGAAAATATTTTTTTTGGAGAATTAGTATGAATTTAGCAATCGATATTGGAAATACCTCTATTAAAAAAGCTATTTTTTTAGAGAATTCTATGGGTTCTACTCGTAAGATTAAATATTCCAAAGAAAAATTAAGTGAAATTAAAGCATTATTTTCAAAAGATTTACAAAATTATAAAAATATATCTATATGCTCGGTTGTTCCGGAAGTTGACAAATATATAAGTAAAACTTTTT
>CATISV010000092.1 GCA_949541125.1 Flavobacterium sp. SCGC AAA160-P02 | reverse complement strand
CCAGCGTAGTAGAGTGCTATATTGGTTTCATCTAAATTAGGAGCATAATTTAAAAGTGCATTTGGAGCATACCCTTCTGCTTGAAATCCAACAAAAAAATTAGAATAAAAATAGTCTACTTTCAAATAATTGTTAGACCTAAACCTTTCAGGTTTGGTAAAATCTCCAGTTTTATTATCATCCACGTAATATTGCGAGTTAGATTCAAAACCAATTGACAGGTTATTTGTTGTTTGAGATTTTGCGATTTCCAACCCTGCAAAAAGTACCAATAGGAACAGGAATTTATTCTTCATTTTTTAAGTTTTTGGTTAAATAGAGTTGCGCTAGAAAATAGTGATACATTTTTTTAACTACAAGCTTTTTATGTGGGTCCGAATCACAAATGATCAGTTATATTTGTTAAAGGAGCTATAGACCTATATACTCTTTAATTGACTCATACAACTCATCCTCCACACCAGCAGAATATCCATACCTTCTAAAAATAATCTCGTTACCCTTGAGAACGAGAGTATAGGGAATGGCAGAAATATTGAGCGCCCTCTTTAACTCTTGGTTTTTATCTAACAAAATCTTGTACTCCCAACCTTTTCCATTAACCATGGGTTTAATTCTTTTTTGTGTCCGAGAGTCATCTGTGGAAATGGCAATAAGCTCTATATTTAAGTCTTCTTGCCATTCGTCATAGACGTCGCTAATAGCATCCAACTCATTAATACATGGAACACACCAAGTTGCCCAAAAGCTTAAGATGGTAATTTTTTCATTTGATAATTCGTCTTGAATATTAACAGATAGACCCTCGTAGTTTCTAATAGAAATATTAGGGATGATTTTCTGGCCAAAGAGGAAATTATTGAAAAATAAAAGAAAACAACCCAAGAATAAACTATTTTTCATAAAAATATAGTTTTGTAAAAAAAACCATCCAAATTTAATTGTTTTTTTTAACTTACGAGCCTTTATATTAATTTTACTATAAACTATGAGTGTTAAAAAAATATCACTTTTATTTCTTACTATCTTACTATATAGTTGCTCTTCGACTTCTGATGGGGATCCTACCTCTCCCAATACTGGGCCTGAATACATTTCAATTTTTGCAGACAAAATGATTTTTGAGGTTGGAGAATCAGTTACATTCACAGTCACAGATGATGAAGATGAAGATATCACTTCTCAATCAACAATTTTAGTAGATGGAACCGCAATCACTGGAAGTACCTTTTCTCCCTCCAATCCAGGAAATTATGAGATCAAAGCTACATATAAATCTGTCACTAGTAATAAAATTTTTATCACAGTAGACCCACCAGTAACTTTAAGTTCGATAGATATTACCTCTTCTGAACCTGCCATTTTTATAGGGAGTTCTGTCACTTTTTCAGCAAGAGCCATTTACAGTGATAACTCGTCAATAGACATAACATCAGACAGTGAATTTTATGTAGATGATATTCCAATTTCAGGGAACGAATATACAGGGAATGAAGAAGGTGCGATTAATGTAAAAGCAGAATATGAATCAATTACTAGTAGCTTGTTACAAGTTCAGGTCGTAGATTCTTCAAATCTTCCAGCTAGTTTTTCTAAAAAAGGAGTCATTGAAGATTTTACAGGTACATGGTGTGGGTGGTGCCCAAGAGTATCTCATGCCGCAAGCCTTGTGGAAGCTCAAACAGATAGGGTTTTTATTGTTGGTATTCATAATGGAGATCAAATGGCTAATAGTTTTGGAAGTCAGATGGAAGCTGAATATAATATTACGGGTTTTCCAACAGCATATATAGATAGATCGTCTACTTGGAATTATCCTGAACCAAATAATATAAGTCAAGCAATTGCTGCAGGAGAAGGAAACGCTAATGTTGGTTTAGCAATTCAGTCTACCTTAACTGGCTCAATATTACAGATGACGATTTCAACCGGTTTTTTAGAAAATATATCTGATGCAAGATTGGTTGTTTTTATTTTAGAAGATGGAATTATATCAGATCAAGAGAACTACACTAGTTATTATGGAGGAGGAAGTGTAATTAGTAATTTTGAACATAATGGAGTCCTTCGTTATGCTGCTACTAATATACTAGGAGATGCAACAACTTCTATCTTAGGGATTCACGAACAATCCTTTAATACTGACTTAAATTCATATGGAGTCCAACAACCTTCAAATACAGGTATTTTAGCAATGTTAGTTGATCAGAGTGGGAGAGTCTTACTCAATGCGCAATATGCTTCAGTGAATCAAACTCAGAATTTTGATTAAAAATCAATAATATTCTAAAAAACACAAAAAATCGGACATTAACAAAGTCCGATTTTTTGTGTTATATAATGAAATTTATAAACTAAGAAAGAAAGGGATATCTGTAATCTTCTGGAGACACAAATGTTTCTTTAATCAATCTTGGAGATACCCATCGTAACAAATTTTGAGCAGATCCTGCCTTGTCATTGGTTCCCGAAGCCCTAGCTCCTCCAAAAGGCTGCTGCCCTACGACAGCACCTGTTGGTTTGTCATTAATGTAAAAATTTCCAGCACAATTTTCAAGTGCCTTTGTAGCTTCTGTAATGGCATGTCTGTCAGTTGAGAACACAGCACCTGTGAGAGCATACTCAGAAGTGGTGTCTACCAACTCAAGAGTTTCAAACCATTTTTCATCGTTATACACATACACGGTCACTACAGGTCCAAACAATTCCGTACACATGGTTGAGTAACTTGGATTGCTAGTTAAGATAACTGTAGGTTCCACAAAATATCCTTTTGTTTTATCATATCCACCTCCCGCTATAATTTCTGCATCACTGTCCACCCTGGCAGCATCGATATACTTCGCTAATTTATCAAAAGACCCTTCATGAATAACAGCAGTGATAAAGTTACTCATATCCTCGGGTGATCCCATTTTAAAAGAAGCGATATCTTCCTTTACATAATTTAAAGTCTCTTCAGCTAGAGATTTGGGAAGATAAACTCTAGAAGCTGCAGAACATTTCTGCCCTTGGAATTCAAATGCACCTCTTGTAATTCCTGTGGCAACTTGTTTTGCATTTGCAGAAGGGTGAGCGATAATAAAATCTTTACCTCCCGTTTCTCCAACAATCTTAGGATAGGTTTTGTAATTATGAATATTTTCCCCAATTTTTTTCCAGATCTCCTTAAATACAAATGTCGATCCCGTAAAGTGAATACCAGCAAAATCGGAGCTAGATAATACAGTGTCTGTAATCATTACAGGATCACCATAAATCATGTTAATTACTCCGTCTGGTAAACCAGCTTCTTTAAAGATGTCCATCAATACCTTTGCAGAGAAAATTTGGTGATCAGAGGGCTTCCATACAACTACATTTCCCATCATGGCAGCACTTGCAGGAAGGTTTCCTGCTATGGCTGTAAAGTTAAATGGAGTAATTGCATACACAAAACCTTCTAGTGGACGGTATTCAATTCTATTCCATATCCCTTCTGCAGAATCAGGTTGCTCATCATAAATCTGAGTCATAAATTCCACATTGAATCTTAAAAAATCGATGTATTCGCAAGCTGCATCAATTTCAGCTTGGTGAATGGTTTTAGACTGTGCGATCATTGTTGCAGCATTAATTTTTGCTCGGTAAGGTCCAGCAACCAATTCTGCCGCTTTCAAAAAGATTGCTGCTCGTTGTTCCCATGGCATTTGAGACCAGCTTTTTCTTGAGTTCAAAGCTGTTTTTATAGCATCTTTAACGTGGGTTTTGTCTCCTATATGATACTGACCAACCACATGCTGATGATCATGAGGAGGAGCCATATTTTTAGTATTGCCTGTTCTTATCTCTTGATTTCCAATATACATTGGCACATCTACTGAACCATTATAATAAGAAGTGTATTGATTGGTAACAGCTTCTCTTTCTGTTGATCCAGGAGCATATGATTTTACGGTCTCATTGACTGCTATTGGTACTTGAAAAAATCCTTTTCCCATTATATATGTTTTTAAGTTGTAATCGACTCATGTTTAGTGTTGCAAAGTTACAACATATTTGTTTGAAGTAAGGATTTGTAAAACTTCAATTGACTCTAATATAAACCCTACGATCTAAAGTGTTTATTAATTACTATTTACATAATAAATAATTATGGATATATATAAGTTATTAACGTTCTCCTTCAAATTTAATGGTACTTGCACCAATCACTCTGTCAAAAATAGATCCAAAAGCCTTATAGTATACAATTACGGAATAATTGTTTTCGGTATCTGAGAAATTACCTCTGATTTCAGACTCAGAAATACGATTGTCAGAAGACCTAGTCACAAAAGTATAATTGTAAAACCCCTGTTTGAGTAAAAAATTGGAATAATAGGTCTTTCTAACGGCATCATAAATCATTTTATTTTCCTCAGAAAAGCTAAAATTGTTAAATCCCCCGTAAACATATACATCTTTATTAATTATTTCGTCTTGAACTTCGAGCGAAAAATACACCATAGCATAGTCTGCTTCTGTATTTGGGTCAGATCCTTCAATTGTTCTTATAATAAATTGGCCATTTATATCTGGATTATAAGTGTAAGATTTCAAAGATCTGTTTTTGTATGGATAAAGATAATTATGAAAGATCTCCCTACGTTCAGTTCGTGCAATATTAATGCTAGTATTTCTGATTATTTTATTGTCAAAAAACAAGTATTCATTACCGCCCCAAAAATTGGTCTTGTTTGTATATCTATAAATTAGTTGATTGGGTTTATAAAATTGTGGTTTAATATTTGTTAATGCTGTTTTCCAATTTTCATTTTGTAAAATGGCTACATGAATTTCCTGACTAGGATTGTTAATTTGAAGTTGAGAATAATTTACAATGAAATTAACTGTTTGTTCTTCATTCATATTTTTCGTATTTCTACTTCTACTGGCAGATATTCCAATGGTTGCTGTATTTTCATATAATGTGAATCGTCGAGAAAAAATGATATCTCCTACTTCATCTAAGATTGAAACTAGGTAATTTCCACTTCTTGTTATTATGGTGTTTTGATTTGGAAATTGAACAGAGTAGTGAGTATAGTTTTGAAATGTATTAAAAGAATTTTCTACATTAAAAATTATATTGGATTGAAAACCATTGATATACTGATTGGAAATTAAATTACTTTTTTTCCAATCATAAGTCATTAACTCAATCTTATAGTAATAATCTTTCTGATCCCCATCTAAATCATCAAAGTTTAATTCCAAAGTTTTACCCAAAGGTACAATTGTGTTAAAATTGTTTATTCCTAATGGTTTTAACTGAATTGATTTGATATTGTCAGGTACTGTTTTCTGAGCTTTACTAAAAGAAAATAGCAAGACAAAAAAAGAAGAAAGAACGATGTTTTTCATGTAAAAAATGAAATTAAATATTCGTTAAAAATAATCAATAAAAAATAAGAGAAAGAGTTTTTATTTAGAATAGTTATAAATAAGTTTAAACAAGCAATTTAAAGTGTCATTTATACGATCATCATTTGCAAAATTTTTAAATTTGCATAGTTTTTTAAAAAATAAACTACTAAGTTAATATGTCAAAAGACATTCGTATTAAAAAAGGCTTAGATATTAGACTGGTTGGTGAAGCAGAGCTAATAACTAGTAGTATATCTTCTGAAGGTTTGTTTGCCTTAAAACCGGAAGACTTTCACGGAATTATCCCAAAACTTATTGCGAAAGAAGGAACAGAAGTTAAAGCAGGAGACTCACTATTTTATTCTAAAAGTGATGAGCGTATTGTATTTCCTAGTCCAGTAAGTGGAAAAGTAACTGAGATTGTTCGAGGAGAAAAACGTAGAATATTAACAGTCAAAATTCTTGCTGATGCTAAGCAAGAATATAAAGATCATGGAGAACAAGATGTTGATACAATGTCTGCAGAAGAAGTAAAAAATCATTTGTTTAGTTCTGGTTGTTGGCCATTTATAAAACAACGTCCATATGATGTAATTGCCAATCCAAATCAGTTACCTAAATCAATCTTTATTTCAGCATTTGCAAGTTCTCCCTTAGCACCAGACTACGATTACACTCTGGCGGGAAAAGAAAAAGAACTACAAGCAGCCTTAACAGCAATTTCAAAATTAACAAAAGGCAAAGTTCATGTGTCTGTTGGAAAAGACTCAAAATTACCGTTTCATAGTATAAAAAATATTGAACTTCATACAGTTTATGGACCTCATCCTATTGGTAATGTTAGTACTCAAATATCACAAATAGATCCCATAAACAAAGGGGAAGTTGTTTGGGTTATTTCTCCTCAAGATTTAGTTGTTATAGGAGAATTATTTCTGACAGGAAAACTTAATCTTACCAGAATCATTGCCTTAACAGGTTCTAAATTTGAAAAGCCATCATATGTATCAGTAGTTGCAGGAGCATCTATTGCAAGTATTGTAAGTAAAAACTTGAACACTAATAATACAAGAATTATTAGTGGAAATGTATTGTCTGGAACCCAAGTATCTGAATCGGGTTTTTTAAGATATTATGACAATCAAATAACGGCAATTCCAGAAGGAGATGATTATGAATTTTTTGGATGGAATAAGCCTGTTTTTAATAAGATTTCTCTCTCTAGGGCTCTCACATTTTCCTGGTTAAATCCTAAAAAGAAATACGATTTAAATACTAATACAAACGGAGAACATAGAGCATTTGTCGTTACGGGTTCTTATGAAAATGTATTTCCTTTAGATCTCTTTCCATTGCAATTTTTAAAAGCTTGTTTATATAAAGATTTAGACGAAATGGAAAATTTAGGTGGTTATGAAGTAGCTCCTGAGGATTTTGCGCTTACTGAATTTATATGTGTTTCAAAGCAGCCACATCAAAAAATTGTGAGGGCAGGCTTAGATTTAATGAAAGAAGAATTAGGCTAAATATAGATGTTATATGAGTTTAAAAAATAAATTACATATCTTAAAAGAAAAGTATAAAGGAACAAAAATGGCCCCTGCATTTAACGCAATCCACACTTTTTTGTACTTGCCTAATGAGGTAACCCATAACGGAACTCATATTAAAGCAGCAGACGACTTAAAGCGGACAATGAATATTGTTATTATGGCATTAATTCCATGCTTGTTGTTTGGAATGTTTAATGCAGGATATCAACACTATGCAGCAATAGATATAGCCAAAGGAATTACTTCAGAATTTTCTATTCTGGGAAGTTTTATTACTTGGGATAATCTCTGGATTGGAATCATCAAAGTCCTTCCATTGGTAGTCGTTTCTTACGGTGCGGGATTATTAGTTGAATTTGTCTTTGCAGTAATCAAAGGCCATGAGGTAGAAGAAGGGTATTTAGTAACAGGGATGTTAGTTCCATTAATTGTTCCAATAGACACCCCGTTATGGATGTTAGCAGTAGCAGTAATCTTTGGTGTGGTCATTGGAAAAGAAGTCTTCGGTGGAACAGGAATGAATATTTTAAACCCAGCCTTAACCATCAGAGCTTTTTTATTCTTTGCTTATCCAACATGGATGAGTGGAGATAAAGTATGGGTGTATGACGCTGTGAATAGAACCGGAACTGCAGATGCAATTTCTGGAGAAACAATTTTAGGAAGTTATGCTCAGAATCAAGAAATAATTTATTCTAATTGGGATAAGTTTTTTGGTTTTATACCAGGTTCGATAGGTGAAACTTCTACATTTCTAATCTTGTTGGGAGCCGCATTCTTGATTTTCACTAAAATTGGAAGTTGGAGAATTATCGTGTCAACTTTTCTTGGAGCCGCTGTGATGGGATTCATTTTCAATCAAGTAGTTGCTTTGGACATCATCACAGAATCAAGTAAATTCTATGGATTAATGAAAACAGAATGGTGGGAGCATCTGATGATTGGTGGCTTAGCATTTGGTGCCGTTTTTATGGCAACAGATCCAGTTACTGCCTCTCAAACTAATAAAGGAAAATGGATTTATGGATTTTTGATTGGGTTTATATCAATTATGATTCGTGTTTTTAATCCTGCCTATCCAGAAGGAGTATTCCTAGCAATTTTATTGATGAATGTATTTGCACCAACGATTGACCACTATGTGGTTCTAGGAAATGTAAAGAAAAGAATGAAACGTCTAAAAGCTAAAACTGCCTAATTATGTCAAAAAGAACAGAAGGTAATGTATATACCGTATTATTTGCAGTAGGTATGGTGGTTATCGTAGGAGCTTTGTTAGCATTTTTAGCATCCTTTTTCAAACCAACTATCAATGAGAATAAGCGTGTAGAAAAACAGCAGAATATTTTGTACGCTATGGGAGTGAACGAGAATGGAGAAAGCGATGTAAAGTTTGTCTCTAAAAATGTTGTTGGAGAAACATTTGATAAATATATCACCAAGCAATTAGTGATTCAGGGAGAAAGTGTTTCAGAAGATGAAAACGCTTATCTCATAGACATCAAAAAAGAGCAAACACTTGCAAAGGAGGGGAAAGATAGACGCTTTCCATTATTTGTTGGTGAAAAAGATGAAAAAAAATATTATATCGTACCCATCCGAGGAAAAGGTCTCTGGGATGCCATTTGGGGATATGTAGGAATGGATGAGAATATGGTGGTTCAAGGAGCGTATTTTGATCACAAGGGAGAAACTGCGGGTCTTGGAGCAAATATAAAATTGCGGTTTTTTATGGATGATTTCATCGGAGAACATTTAAAGAAAAATGGATCTTTTGTAGGAATCAAAGTTTCCAAATCAAATAATGATCCAACCAACGAAGATAAAATGGATAACGAGGTAGACGCCATCGCAGGAGCTACAATTACAGGAGACGGAGTATCATCAATGATTAAAGTTGAATTGAAAAACTACGTTCCTTATTTTGAAAATTTAAAAACGAACTAATATATGGGACTTTTATCTAAAAAAGACGCAAAGTTGATCACAGACCCATTTGCAGATAATAACCCGATTACGATTCAAGTATTAGGTATTTGTTCTGCTCTAGCAATCACAGCAGAGTTAAAAGCATCTATAGTAATGTCTGTTTCTGTGCTATTTGTAATGGGAGTGGGGAATGTTGTGATTTCTTTGATGAGAAATATCATCCCGTCAAAGATTCGAATTATCGTCCAGTTAATTGTGGTAGCAACTTTGGTGATTATCGTAGACTTAGTTCTAAAAGCATTCGCATATGAATTAAGTAAAACACTTGGTGCTTTTATTGGACTTATTATTACCAATTGTATCATCATGGGTAGATTTGAAGCTTTTGCTCTAGGAAATGGGCCATGGAGATCGTTTTTAGATGGAATTGGAAATGCGTTTGGTTATGGAGTAATATTAATTATCGTAGGTTTTTTTAGAGAATTATTAGGTTCCGGAACTTTACTCGGAGTCGCGGTATTGGGAGACCCAATTAAAAAGACCGGGTTGTATGCAATAGGATATGAAAATAATGGATTCATGCTCTTAGCTCCAATGGCGCTAATCGTTGTTGGAATTATTATTTGGGTACAACGTAGTAGAAATCAAGCCTTAATTGAAGAGCATTAGAGTATTATGGAACATATAGAGCTAATTTTTAAATCAATTTTTATAGACAATATGGTCTTTGCTACGTTCTTAGGAATGTGTTCATATCTAGCTGTTTCTAAAAAAGTATCTACCGCAGTTGGTTTAGGGGCTGCTGTAATTTTTGTGTTAGCAGTAACAGTGCCATTAAACTGGTTGTTAGATCAATATATTTTAAAAGAAGGAGCATTGGTTTGGTTAGATTCCAAATATGGTGTTGATGGAAGTGAAACAATAGATTTAAGTTTCTTATCTTTCATTATGTTTATTGCAACCATTGCAACGATGGTTCAATTAGTTGAAATTATTGTTGAGAAGTTTTCACCCTCATTATATAATTCTTTAGGAATTTTCTTACCCTTGATTGCTGTAAACTGTGCTATCTTAGGAGGCTCATTATTTATGCAATCCCGAGAAATTCCAACCTTAGGGTTGGCAGTAACTTACGGAATTGGCTCTGGAATTGGATGGTTTTTAGCGATTTTAGCAATTGCAGCAATTCGTGAAAAGATTCGTTACTCAAGTGTTCCTCCTGCCCTGAGGGGTTTAGGAATCACATTTATTATTACAGGGTTAATGGCGATAGGATTTATGAGCTTTGGAGGAATGCTAACAGGTGGTGATGAAGAGAAAAAGGAAGAAACTATAGAAGTAGTTAGTTCTAACCATACAGATAATAAAATTCAAGTAAAAGAAGATAAAGATCAACAAGGAGAAGTAGCAGAAATCATTAAAGAAACAAAAAAGTAAGATGATTACACTAGCAGCAAGCACTTTAGGAACTATTTTGGCAACCGTAACGGCTTTTCTACTCATTACGCTACTTTTAGTAGCCTTATTATTATTTGTAAAACAAAAATTATCTCCATCGGGTCCAGTAACTATCACGATTAACGGAGAGAAGAAAATTGAAGTAGCTTCTGGAAGTACGCTTTTAACCACATTGGGAAATGAAAAAATATTTTTACCATCAGCTTG
>CATISV010000091.1 GCA_949541125.1 Flavobacterium sp. SCGC AAA160-P02 | reverse complement strand
GGACAACAAGAAGGATTAAGTTTTGTAAATTCCTCTATGGTTCAAAATATTAATTTTTCTGCAGGTGGTTTTCAAGCAAAGTACGGTGATAAACTTTCATCAGTTTTAGATATTACTTACAGAAAACCAACTGAATTTACCGCTAAAATTGATGCAAGTTTATTAGGAGGAAGTATTACCTTAGAAGATGTTTATTTAGATAAAAAATTAACTGCTATTATTGGCCTTAGGTATAGAGACAATAGTTTATTTGTAAATTCTAAACAAATAGAAACTAACTTTAAACCTCGTTTTACTGATATCCAAAGTTTTTTTTCATTTAAACAAAATAAAAAACTTACCTTAAATTTCTTAGGGAATTTCTCTTTAAATAATTATGATTACCAACCTGTAACAAGGAGAACTCGTTTTGGAACTGTATCAGACCCCTTAGAATTAATTGTCTTTTATGATGGTCAAGAACAAGATAAATACTTAACTGCTTTTGGAGCATTAAGTGCAGATTACCTAGTAAATGATTATTTAAAATTAACCACAACTGTTTCAGCATTCAATACACAAGAAGAAGAATATTTTGATATAGCAGCCTCCTATAATTTAGGGGAAGTAGATTCTAATATTGGGTCTCAAACTTTTGGAGATGTTACCTTTTCTGAAGGAATTGGGTCTCAATTAAATCATTCGCGAAATGATTTGGACGCCTTAATAACCAATGTACAAATACGAGGAGACTATAAAAAAGATGAACATCAAATAAATTTTGGAATAAAATATCAATCTGAAGATATCAAAGATCGCATTCGTGAATGGGAAGTTATTGATTCAGTTGGTTTTTCTATCAGGCCGCAAAGTGTTGTATTTATCAATGATCAACCCTACAGCCCTTTTACAGGACCTATAGAACCCTTTCAAAATATAAGAACTAAAAATACCTTAACAATCAATAGAATTTCTGGATTTTTACAATACAGTAAAAAAGGCTTTATTGGAGAACATAAAATATGGTGGAATATTGGTATTCGTGGTCAATCATGGTCTGTTAAATCAAATCAAAATTTAACAGTAAATCAATTTATATTTAGTCCAAGAGCTCAATTTGCAATAAAACCTGACTGGGAAAAAGATATGCTTTTTAGAATTTCTGGAGGAGTCTATTCTCAACCACCTTTCTATAGAGAATTACGTGGTTTCGATGGCACTATTAATCCAAAAGTGAAAGCTCAAAATTCGATTCATTTTGTAGTTGGAAATGATTATAGTTTTACAATATGGAACAGGCCATTTAAACTAACTACTGAATTTTATTATAAGCATTTAACAAATGTAAATCCGTACAGTATTGACAATGTTCGTATTCGTTATCAAGCTAATAATAATGCAAAAGCATATGCCGCAGGCTTTGATGTTAGGCTCAATGGCGAATTTGTTCCTGGAAATGAAAGTTGGATTAGTTTAGGTGTTTTAAAAACGAAAGAAAATATCAATAACAGAGGTTATATTGCGAGACCCACAGATCAACGTTTTAAATTAGGTATTTTATTTCAAGACTATGTACCTAATTTTCCAGATTTAAAAGCCTATTTAAATTTAGTTTATAATACTGGTGTACCAGGGGGGGCTCCTTCCTATGCAGATTCATATGATTTTCAAAATAGATTAAGAGATTATCGTCGCGCAGATCTAGGTATTTTATATGTATTTACCGATACAAAAAAAAGGTTTTCATCAGGCTGGTTAAGTCAGTTTAAAGAATTAACAGCTGGTATAGAATTATTTAATATGTTTGATATACAAAATTCAATTACCAATACATGGGTCAGAGATGTAGCAACAAAAAATCAATTTGGAGTTCCTAACTACTTATCTGGAAGAATCTTAAACTTCAAAATTGGAATTAGGCTGTAACGAATAAAAAATATTGTTTTCCTAACGAACTTTCAAGAATTATAAAATTTGAGCAGCGTGATCTTTTGTTTTTACTTTGGAGATTACTTGTTCAATTGTACCTTCAACATCGATTACAAAAGTTGTTCTATGAATACCATCGTATTCTCTACCCATAAACTTCTTAGGTCCCCAAACACCAAAACCATTGATAACATTATGATTTTCGTCAGCTAACAAAGGAAAGGGTAAATCATATTTAGTGACAAAATTCTGTTGCCTTTTTTCTGAATCAGCACTAACTCCAAGAATTTCATAACCCTGAGATTGAAATGTATGATAATTATCTCTTAAATTACATGCTTCTGCAGTACATCCAGGAGTGCTTGCCTTAGGAT
Source organism: Flavobacterium sp. SCGC AAA160-P02 (assembly GCA_949541125.1). GTDB lineage: Bacteria > Bacteroidota > Bacteroidia > Flavobacteriales > Flavobacteriaceae > Polaribacter. The sequence continues at coordinate 20,221 of CATISV010000091.1, read as the reverse complement.
AAAAGAAAACAACTAATTTTTTTCCTTTGTAATCCCTTAGTTTTCTGACAATTCCTTGATGATCTTTTGCTTCAAAATTAGGAGCCTTATCTCCAGCTTTTAATGTTTTCATATGAATTAGAATTTAATTTATAAAGATACAAAATTGGAAAGAAATTTTTAAATCAACTTTGTAACTTTGTAACTTAATAATTAAGTAATTAGATATGACTAAGACCCAAAAGATTGAGTTTGTAATTAAAACACTTCAAAAGATCTATCCTGAAATACCTATACCGCTTAATCATAAGGATCCATATACTTTATTGATAGCCGTTTTACTATCTGCACAATGTACAGATGTTAGAGTCAACAAAATTACACCAATCCTATTTTCAAAGGCAGACAACCCTTTTGATATGGTAAAAATGAGTCAAGAAGAAATCAAAGAAATTATAAAACCTTGTGGATTGTCTCCAATGAAATCTAAAGGTATTTACGGCTTATCAAAAATTTTAATTGAAAAATATAATGGTCAAGTACCTCAATCCTTTGAAGGTTTAGAGGAGCTTCCTTCAGTAGGACATAAGACAGCTAGTGTGGTAATGAGTCAGGCATTTGGGGTTCCAGCTTTTCCTGTAGACACCCATATTCATCGATTATTATATCGTTGGAACTTATCGAATGGCAAAAGTGTGATTCAGACCGAAAAGGATGCAAAACGATTATTCCCAAAAGAATTATGGAATGATTTACATTTACAAATTATATGGTATGGAAGAGAATTTTCACCCGCTAGAGGGTGGGTTTTAGAAAATGATATTATTACTTCAAGAATAGGAAGAAAATCAGTATTAAATGAATATGCAAAGACGAAATAAAAAAAAGTCTTGACTCGTGTCAAGACTTTTTAGTCTTAATTCAAATTCAACTCAATATTAACATTCGATTTATTTTTTACAATTGAAAGCGATTTTGAAAAATTAATCAAAAATTGAATTGTTTCTTTTTTAGGTCGTTTATTTAAGCTATAAGGTTTTTCGGGGTAAAGTTGCTTCATATGATTCTATTGTTTTTCTTTTATAACCTTAACGAAGCTAATTTTTATTTATTGTTAATTCACTAAAACTATTTTATTTTTTTCTATTATTTTTCTCAAATTAATTAATGCATAACGCATTCTTCCTAATGCTGTATTAATGCTAACCCCCGTATTTTCGCTAATTTCTTTAAAACTCATATCTCTATACATACGCATTACTAAAACTTCTCTTTGTTCATCTGGAAGTTCTTTGACAAGTTCCTTAACATCAGACAAAATCTGTTCTTGGATTATTTTTTTTTCTGCATTTAAACTTCCATCGCTAATTAAAGAGAAAATATCAAATTCATCTGTATTCTTGAAAATTTTGACCCTATTTGACTTTCTGAAATGATCAATAATTAGATTATGAGAGATACGCATTACCCAAGGTAAAAACTTCCCCTCTTCATTATAATTTCCTCGTTTTAAAGTTCTGATTACCTTGATGAAAGTGTCTTGAAAAATGTCTTCAGTAGTGTTTTTATCTTGCACCTTACTGAAAATAAAACTAAATAAACGCTGTTTGTGTTTTTTTATGAGAAGCTCAAGACTTTTTTCGTTGCCTTGAATATAGTTCTTTACAAGAATACTATCTTTTATAGAATTTTTAAACATTTCTAAATTACTTTTTTGTGAAAGCCTGAAAAAACTCTCTTGTTATTATTAAATAATTTTAAAGTAATTTTATGTTTATATATCTATATTTTTAGGATGATAATTTCTCAAAGATAAAAAAATATTTTTTAACTCATAATATTTTACAAATTATAATTCAATTGATTAAAAAAAGTGAAAAATGATTATTTTTATGGCTTAGTTATTTAAACATATGAACGTAGATGTTTCTGACGTGAACCCGAAAGAAAATATTATTATTAAGGGTGCTGAGCTCCATAATTTAAAAAATATTGATGTTGTTATTCCTAGAAATAAATTAGTTGTTATTACAGGATTATCTGGATCAGGTAAATCATCACTGGCTTTTGACACCTTATACGCAGAGGGGCAAAGAAGGTATGTGGAAAGCCTATCTTCATATGCACGTCAGTTTTTAGGAAAATTACATAAACCTAAAGTTGATTATATAAAAGGAATTGCTCCAGCAATTGCAATTGAACAAAAGGTAAACTCTACCAACCCACGTTCAACAGTGGGTACTTCCACAGAGATTTATGATTACATAAAATTATTGTATGCTAGGATAGGTAAAACATATTCTCCTATATCTAATAAATTAGTAAATAAACACTCTGTTACAGATGTAATTAATTTTGTTAAAGAGTTTGAAGAAAACTCAAAATTATTACTACTGTGTCCTATATTAATTAACAAAGACAGAGATATTAAAACGGTACTAAAAGTTTTATCCCAACAAGGATATGCACGTGTTAAATACAATAAAAAAATTTATAAAATACATGACTTACCTATTAATAAAATAAAGTATGATGATTTAGCATTAGTTATCGATAGAATAATAATTAAAGATGATGAAGATTTTTACAACCGTTTGGCCGACTCTATCCAAACTGCTTTTTTTGAGGGGAATGGTGTTTGTATCATTGAAAATTTAACAGACTATTCATACAAAGAATTCAACAATAAATTTGAATTAGATGGAATTGTGTTTTATGAACCAACTACTCACTTTTTTAGCTTTAACAATCTTCATGGAGCATGTCTAAAATGTGAAGGTTATGGAAATATAATTGGAATTGATAAAAATTTAGTAATTCCTAACACAAGTTTATCTATCTATGATGATGCAATATTACCTTTCAAATCTGATTCATATAAATATTACAAAGAGGATTTAATTAGCCATGCTTACAAATTCGACATTCCTATTCACAAACCTTGGTTTAATTTAACAGAACAACAAAAAGAATTAGTTTGGAATGGAAACGAACATTTTTATGGAATTAATCATTTTTTTAAGGCTTTGGAAGAGAAAAGTTATAAGATTCAAAATAGGGTAATGCTTTCTAGATATAGAGGAAAAACAACCTGTAATGAATGCGATGGTAAAAGGCTTAGAAAAGAAACTAACTACGTGAAAGTAGGAAATAGAACTATTTCTGATTTAGTAACATTACCTTTAGATGAATTAACAGATTTTTTTAAAAAATTAATCTTAAACAAATATGAAGAAACTATAGTAAAACGTTTGCTTACTGAAATTAATAATCGCTTACAATTTTTACAAGATGTTGGACTCAATTATTTGACTCTTAATAGAGCATCTAACACATTATCTGGTGGAGAGAGTCAACGTATAAATTTAGCAACATCCCTTGGAAGTAGTTTGGTAGGTTCCATGTATATCCTCGATGAACCAAGCATTGGGTTACATCCTAGAGATACAGAACGTTTAATTAAGGTTTTAAAAAACCTACGTGATTTAGGCAATACAGTCATCGTTGTCGAACATGATGAAGACATTATGAAAGCTGCTGATTATATCATTGATATAGGACCAGAAGCTGGCACTTTTGGAGGGCAAATAGTTGCTGAAGGTGACTATGATAAAATTTTAAAATCAGACTCACTAACAGCTAAATATTTAACTAAAAGGTTAAACATTGAAGTTCCTGACTATAGAAGAAAATCAAAAAACAACATTGAAATCATTGGGGCAAGAGAAAATAATTTACAAAACATAAATGTTACATTTCCATTAAATAGCTTAACTGTTATTACTGGGGTTTCAGGAAGTGGAAAAAGCACTTTAGTCAGAAAAATATTATATCCTTCAATCCAAAGAAAAATAACAGGATATGGAAATAAAGGCGGACAGCATTCAGAAGTTAGAGGAAGTTTTAATCAATTAAATAATGTTGAATTTATTGATCAAAATCCCATAGGTCGTTCTTCTAGATCTAACCCAGTGACCTATATAAAAGCTTATGACGATATTAGGTCTTTATTATCACATCAAAAGATATCTAAAATTAGAAATTACAAGCCCAAACATTTTTCTTTCAATGTAGAAGGAGGAAGATGTGAGGTTTGCAAAGGAGAAGGTATTGTTACCATTGAAATGCAATTTATGGCTGATGTTTATTTACAATGTGACACTTGTAATGGAAAGCGATTTAAAAAAGAAGTTTTAGAAGTTAATTTTGAAGGAAAAAATATTGATGATATTCTTAATTCAACAATTGATGATGCTGTATCATTTTTTACAAAACACAATCAAACAAGAATCGCCAATAAACTAAAACCACTTCAAGATGTAGGCTTGGGATATATTCAGTTGGGTCAGTCATCTTCTACCTTATCTGGTGGTGAAGCGCAACGAATTAAATTAGCCTCATTTCTAACAAAAGGAAACACTAAAGATAAAGCCCTTTTTATATTTGATGAACCAACCACTGGTTTACATTTTCATGATATAAAAAAATTAGTAGCTTCATTTAATGCATTAATTGAAAAAGGTCATTCAATTATTGTGATTGAACATAATGTAGAATTAATAAAATGTGCTGATTATATTATTGATCTGGGTATAGAAGGAGGCAAAAAAGGTGGACAATTAATTTTTCAAGGCGCCCCTGAAGAATTAGTCAAAAATAAAATTTCTTACACTGCTATGTATTTAAAAGAAAAGTTATAAAAATTATAATCTTCATTTATAATAACAAATCCCATAATTTCAATGAATTCTAGTTTCTTTATAACGAATTTAAAAGCTTATAAGTAAAAGAAGATTGTTGAATTACATTTAAGTATTTATACTAAAAATTAATTTATATGAGTATTTCTCTGTTTATCTCTGTGTTCATTGTTTCCTTAAGCTCATTTGACCAAAAAACAGAAAGTCCTTATTTAGTAAAAAGCTATCATTTAATTAAAGTTCATCAGAGTCATTCTAGTTAACTCAAGATCTATAAAAGCATTTATAAAATCTGATGGGGGGTATTTAGTTTTAAAGAATGATAAAGCTACCAAAAGTAATTGAAGTTTTACATACAATTTGACTATATTCAATATATTAAAATGGCAAGTCTTCTAAATCAACATTTCCTCCAGAAATAATTATACCCACTTTTTTTCCTTTAAATCTATCATTTTCTTTTAAAACTGCAGCAATGGAAACAGCGCTAGAAGGTTCAATAATGATTTTCATTCGTTCCCAAATAAATTTCATCGCAGAGATTATTTCTTTTTCTGTAACGCGAATTATGTGATTGACATTTTCTAAAATAATTGGAAAATTATTACTTCCTAAAGTAGTTCTTAGTCCGTCAGCAATTGTATTAGTTGTAATGTTTTTTTCAATTTTTTTACTTTTTAATGAACGATAAGCGTCATCAACTTCATAAGGTTCTGCTCCAATAATTTGTGTTTTCACAGAAAATTGCTTGGCAAACAAACAAATTCCGGCAATTAAACCTCCACCACCAACCGGACAAATAATATAATCAAATTCAGCTTCTTGTTGAAGCATTTCAAAAAAAGCTGTTCCTTGACCATAAATCACATTCTTGTTATTTGATGGGTGTAAGAATGTAGCTCCTGTTTCTTTTTTAATTTTATTAGATGCCATTTCTCTAGCCTCTATGGTTGGTTGACATTCGGTAATAATTCCACCATAACTTAAGGTTCCGTCTTTTTTTATTTTTGGCGCATTATTTGGCATTACTATATATGCTGGAACTCCTAAATTTTTAGCAGCTAGTGAAAGAGCTTGTGCAAAATTACCGGAAGAATGAGTGACTACCCCTCTACTTTGTTCCTCACTATTTAATGTTAAAATTGCATTCGTTGCTCCTCTAATTTTATAAGAACCTGCTTTTTGAAAGTTTTCACATTTTAAATACACTTCACAACCAGACGAATAATTTAGTAATCTGGAACTTAATAAAGGAGTCATATGAATATGGGGTTGAACCCTATCATAAACATGTTGTAAATCATTTTTCTTCACAAATTCGTTATTTATAAAAAATAAAATATCTTATAAGAACAAAAATAGCCTTTTCTAAATGAAAAGGCTTATTTTTGGGGTAGAAGATGGGATTCGAACCCACGACCCTCGGTACCACAAACCGATGCTCTAACCAACTGAGCTACAACTACCATCTTGCTTTTACGGTAAAAAAAACAGATTTTTTTTAGTTTTAAAGCGGTTGCAAATATAATTTTTTTTTAAATCTTTAGAAAGAAAATATTATATTAATTTATCTAATGATGTAACTGCAATAAAGCGCTCAACAGTAAATCCTTCCGCATGATCCACACCTATTAAACGACCTAATTCACATGCTCTATATTCTATACTATTGATAAAATTTTTAGTGCTTATGGGAGTTTCTATTTCCTTACTATTAGGATCATAGAATTGGGAACTATAAGCTAGTATAGCTTTCTTTTTTATATCCATAAAACCAGTAACATCAACAACAAAATCAGGTTGAATATTTTTCCATTGCATATAATGATATACCAATTTTGGCCTCCATTGTTGTTGTGGTTTACCATCAAATTCTGTAGTGATTTTTTGAAGTCCACTTAAAAAACAAGCATCAGAAACCAATTTACTCCCTTTTCCATGATCAATATGTCTATCATCAACAGTATTACATAAAACAATTTCTGGTTGGTATTTTCTGATATATTTTATAATTTTTAGTTGATGTTCTTTATCATTTTTAAAAAAACCATCAGCAAATTCTAAATTTTCTCGAACTGATACTCCTAAAATATTTGCTGCTTTTGATGCTTCTTCTTTTCTTAATTCTTTAGATCCTCTAGTACCAAGTTCTCCTTGAGTCAGGTCTATAATTCCTACTTTTTTACCAAAAGAGATCTCTTTGGCAATAGTAGCAGCAGCTCCCAACTCAACATCATCTGGATGGGCACCAAAAGCTAAAATATCTAATTTCATAATCACTCTTATTTTGTTTTCTGTATTGCTTGTTCTAGGTCAGCAATTAAATCTTCTGGCTCCTCTATTCCAACTGAGAAACGAATTAACCCGTCTCTTATTCCACGTTCAAGTCTTTCATTTTCACTTAACAAATAATGTGTTGTTTTTACAGGGCTTAAAATTGTACTTTCTAATCCTGCTAAACTCATTGAAGGTTTAATCAATTTCAATGCATTTTGAAATTCCATTGGATCAATCCCTTCTTTGAGTTCAAAAGACATCATTGCCCCAAAACCATGCATTTGTGATGCAGCTAATGTATGTTGAGGATGACTTTTTAAGCCTGGATAAAATACTCTATCTATAAAAGGATTACTTTCTAAATACTCTGCCATGACTTGCGCATTTCTTGTTTGTTCTTTAACTCTTAAATTTAATGTCTTTAAACTTCTTTCTAACATCCAAACAGTAAAATCGCTTAAATTCCCACCAAAATTAATTCCTGTTTTCCAAATCTTTTCTATATGGTCTTTTGATCCTGCAACAGCGCCAGCAGAAATATCTGAATGCCCACCCATATACTTTGTTGCAGAATGGATAACAATATCAATTCCAAAATCGATTGGGTTTTGATTAATTGGTGAGGCAAATGTATTATCTATCATCGTAATAAGTCCATTTTCTTTTGCTAAAGAAGAAATCGCTTTTATATCTGTAATTCCTAGCAAAGGATTGGAAGGAGTTTCAATATATAAAATCTTTGTATTTGATTTTATTAGTGGTTTAAAATCCTCAACATTATCAGAAGTCGCATAGGAATATTCTATTCCATATTTTTCAAACTCACTCGCAATAAGATTATATGTTCCGCCATAAATTACTTGCTGTATTACAACATGGTCACCTTTTTTTACAAATGCAAGCATTGCAGTACTAATGGCAGCCATTCCTGAACCAAAAATTAGAGCAGCTTCTGCATGCTCTAAAGCAGCAATTTTTTTACATAAAGCCTCTTGATTTGGTGTATTAAAATACCGTGGATAACGTTTAATGTCAACTTGGTCAAAAGCATATGAAGTAGACATATACATTGGAGAAATCGCTCCTTTAAATTGTGTATCTTTCACTTCACCAACATGTACACACACAGAATTAATTCCTAGTTTTTTTGAATCTTTCATTTAGTTAGTATTTTAAAAAACGAATTTACAAAAGAAACTACAAAAAAAGAATCATAATTAAGGCTCATTTTTTTAACTATATACTTCTATTTTATCAATCAATAATTTCAATATCTTCGTATTATGATTTCTGTAGTAATTTTAGGAAGTGGAAATGTCGCCACTCATTTAATAGATGCTTTTTTAAAGATTGATGAAATTGAATTGAGGCAAGTATACACAAGAAATATAAAAGATTTGGAATCTTTTAAAAATAATATTCCCACAACCAACAGTATAGAATTTCTTAAACAGGCTGATGTAACAATTATCTCTGTATCTGATGATGCAATTTCGGAGTTATCCTCTAAAATTAAAAATTCTTTGGTAGTTCATACTTCGGGAAGTGTTGACATGAGTGAATTAAAAAACTCAACAAATAAGGGAGTCTTCTATCCATTACAATCCTTTTCAAAAGACAAAAAAATTAATTTCAAAAACATTCCTATTTGTTTAGAGGCAGAACACAATAAAGATTTAAACCTCTTAAAAAGATTAGCCCTTCTATTACAAGGTAACATATATCATCTTGACTCTAATCAAAGAAAAAGAATTCATATTGCTGCTGTTTTTGTTAATAATTTTACAAATCATATGTACGCAATTGCACATAATATTTGTAAAAAACACGACGTGTCATTTGATATTTTGCATCCCTTAATTATGGAAACCTCAAAAAAAATAAAAAATTTAAGTCCTCAAGAAGCTCAAACAGGACCTGCCAAAAGAAACGATGTAGAAACAATTAAAAATCACTTAAATTTGCTCAATCAACAACAACAAGAACTTTATCTAAAAATAACCAAATCAATACAAGAATATGGAAATAAGTTATAAGCAACAACTATCTAAAATTAATACTCTTATTTTTGATGTTGATGGTGTTTTAACCAATGGTATGGTAACTGTTATGCCAGATGGTCAATTAATTCGTCAAATGAATATTAAAGATGGTTATGCTTTACAGTCTGCAGTCAAAGCTGGGTTCCATATTTGTGTGATTAGTGGTGGAAAAAATGAAGGTGTCAAAAAAAGACTTTATAATTTAGGAATTAAAGATGTGTATTTAGGGGTGCATAATAAGATTGAAAAATTCAATGAATTAGCTAATATGTATAATCTAAACCCTGAAAATGTCTTGTATATGGGAGATGACATTCCTGATTATCCAGTAATGAAATTAGTTGGAATTCCATGTTGTCCTAATGATGCGGCAGAAGAAATACAGAGAATTTCTAGATATATTTCTGACAAAAAAGGTGGGGAAGGTTGTGTTAGGGATATTATAGAACAAATTCTCCGTGTTCAGGGAAAATGGGATGTTAATTTTAATGCTAAACATGATTAATAAAAATATTACTTACTCTTTTTTTATTATTTACTTTATTTCTTTCTCTTGTTATTCTCAAACAATCTTTGGAACATGGAACTCTTTTGATGAAGTAACTAATGAAGTGGAATCCGTCATTGAAATTTATAAAAAAGCTGATAAAGCCTTTGCGAAAATAGTAAAAATCACCAATCCTGAAAATAGAGCTGCTAGATGCATAAATTGCAAAGGAGATCGTAAAAATGAACCAATCCTTGGAATGAATATTCTATCCGGATTAAAAAAAAATGATGAGGAATGGTCTGGAGGAAAAATCTTAGATCCCAAAAGTGGGAAAGAATACAAATGTTACATCAAATTAATCGATAAAAATACTCTCAAGCTCCGCGGATATATTGGTCTTTCAGTTTTTGGAAGAACAGCAATTTGGAAAAGAAATAATCAATAAATTTTCAGGAATAAAACTATTAAATGCAACTATATTTTTTTCTTTAGCATCGGTACAAAAGAAAAATCCCCCAACTCATGTTTTTCAAATTCTTTTGCCGTTTTCCTAACAAAGAGCGTCATAATTTGAGTTTTACTCCCTATTGGAATTAATAACCTACCTCCTATTTTTAGTTGTGCTAATAATGCTTTTGGAAGAAAGGGTGCCCCAGCAGTTACAATTATCTTATCAAAAGGTGCTTTTTCTTTAAATCCCTTATAGCCATCACCAAAAATAAATTTCTTTGGCATATATCCTATTTTAGGCAAAAACAATGATGTTTTTTTAAATAATTCATGCTGACGTTCTATGGTGTATACCTCTGCCCCTAATTCCAATAAAACAGCTGTTTGATATCCAGAACCTGTGCCAATTTCTAAAATTTTATCTCCATTTTTAACCTGTAAAATCTGGGTTTGAAATGCCACTGTATAGGGTTGAGATATGGTTTGTTCAGCTGCAATAGGAAATGCTTTGTCTTGATAAGCATGGTCTGTAAAGGAAGAATCTATGAATAAATGTCGTGGTATTTTTTTTATAGCATATAATACATTATTATCCTTAATCCCTTTTTTAGCAAGGACCATTGCTAACTGTTTTCTCAAGCCTTGATGTTTTGAAGTATCTTTCAATTTGTTACTTTATTCAACAGGCTAAAAGTAGAATAATTGATTTTAAATTCCTATAAAATTGTATCTTTGTTATCCTTGTACAGATCTATACTTAAAAAATAAATTTTATGTTAAAAGTTGGAGTCCTAGGTGCTGGTCATTTAGGAAAGATTCACCTAAAATTACTACAACAGTCTAATAAATATGAATTGGTAGGTTTTTATGATCCTTCCGAAGAAAATACTAAAAAAGTATCTAATGAGTTTTCTTATCGTTCTTTTAATACTATTGATGAATTAATTGATGCAGTAGATGTAGTTGACATTGTAACTCCTACGCTATCTCATTTTGAATGTGCGAAACTTTCCATTGATAAAGGATGCCATATTTTTATTGAAAAGCCTATCACTAATACTGTTCAAGAAGCTGAAGCTATTCTAACTTTAGCAAGCCAAAAAAATATTAAGGGCCAGGTAGGACATGTAGAGCGGTTTAATCCTGCTTTTACAGCTGTTAAAGATATGATATCCTCTCCTATGTTCATTGAAAGTCATCGATTAGCTGAATTTAATCCGAGAGGAACAGATGTTCCCGTTGTTTTAGATTTAATGATACACGATATAGATATCATTTTAAGTGTTGTTAAATCAACAGTTAAAAATATTCACGCCAGTGGTGTAAGTGTAATTTCTAATACTCCAGATATTGCCAATGCAAGGATTGAATTCGAAAATGGATGTGTTGCAAACTTAACGGCGAGTAGAATTTCTATGAAGAACATGAGAAAGTCACGTTTCTTTCAAAAAGATGCCTACATCTCTGTTGATTTTCTAGAAAAAAAATCTGAAGTTGTAAAAATGAAAGATGTTCCAAAGAATCCAGATGAATTTGCAATGATTCTTCAAAATGCCGAGGGTGAAAAAAAACAGATTTACTTTAGTAACCCTTTGATAAAATCAAATAATGCTATTTTAGATGAGCTAGAGTCTTTTGCTGATGCTATAGAAAATAATATAAAACCTGTAGTTACTCTTCAACAAGGAACAAACGCATTAAGAATTGCACAACAAATAATAGATTGCTTCAAGTAATAATAAAGATTCTAAAAGATATATTAGCTCTTTTAATAGTCACAAAATTGTGTAAATAAATAGAAAATAATTAACTAAAAAACATGAAAAATATAGCTGTAATTGGTGCTGGTACAATGGGGAATGGAATTGCCCATACATTTGCCCAATTTAATTACAATGTGCAATTAATTGATATTTCACAAAATTCTTTAGACAATGGAATTGCCACAATATCCAGGAACTTAGATAGAATGGTTTTAAAAGAAAAAATTTCTGAATCTGATAAAAATAAAACTTTAGAAAATATTACAACCTATACTTCAATAAAGGAGGGAACTAAATATGCAGGCTTGGTTATTGAAGCAGCTACTGAAAATTTAGATTTAAAATTACAAATCTTCAAAGAATTAGATTCTGTTTGTCCCGATGATACTATTTTAGCATCCAATACATCCTCCATTTCAATCACTCAAATTGCAGCTGCAACTCAAAGACCGGATAAAGTTATTGGAATGCATTTTATGAATCCAGTGCCGATAATGAAATTAGTTGAAATTATTAGAGGATACAGTACCTCTAAAGAGGTCACAGATTTTACTATCAAGCTATCTAAAAAAATTAATAAAACTCCTGTTGAGGTGAATGATTATCCTGGGTTTGTGGCTAATAGAATTTTAATGCCTATGATTAATGAATCCATAGAAACTTTATATAATGGTGTTGCTGGAGTTCAGGAGATTGATACTGTTATGAAATTAGGAATGGCACATCCAATGGGACCTTTACAATTAGCTGATTTTATTGGATTAGATGTTTGTTTATCTATCTTAGAGGTAATGTATGATGGATTTAAGAATCCTAAATATGCTCCTTGTCCGTTGTTAGTAAATATGGTAAGAGCTGGTAAATATGGCATTAAATCTGGTGAGGGTTTTTACGATTATTCTGAAAGTAAAAAAGCTCTAAAAATAGCAAAACAGTTTGCATAAATTAGCCTTCTACATCACCTTATTTTTTGTGTCATTTGCCAATGGTCAAACAAAGAATAATGATGCCCAAAAACTCAAAAAACTAGGAATCCTTTACAGTAACGCTAAACAGAATAATATCTTGTTTAGCGATAAAGATTATGATTATAAAACTAGTGCATTAAAAATTCAATTGTTTTATCTTTTAAAAAAGAAAGAAAATTGGAATATGAACTTAATTCTACAACCACAAATTCAAATTGCAGAGCACCAGCTATTGAATGAACAATTTATAACTCCTGATGAAGAAAATTATACATTTTTAAGGGAAAAATTTACTCGTAGGAAAAACATCTCTTTATATGCCTTTGAATTAGGATTTCAATTTCAAAAAGAACTATCCAAGAGCCTCTTATTTGAAGTGCTATTGGGATTAGGAGTAGCATATATAGATGTAGAAACCGAAAGGTTAGCACAAGGTTTTACGTTCATAGAAAATATATCCTTAGGAATAGCTTATTGTCATGAAAACTCAGAAATATATCTTGGAAGTAATTTTGGTCATGTTTCTAACTTCAATATAAAAATACCTAATAGTGGATATAATATTTTTGGCTTTGAAATTGGATATAGAATAAAGCTAAACTAAAAAAGGAACTCAAAAAGAGTTCCTTTAAATTATTTAAAGCAATAATTTTATTATTTCTCTTCATCTTCATTATTATCTTTTTTTGCTTTATTCCATACTTTTAATTCATCTGAAGCATTAATACCAGATTTTACCATAATATTTACCCCATCTGAAATTCCCAATTCTAGCTCTCTTTTTTCAAATTTATTGTCATCTGTTTTAACTTCAACATATGGTTTTTCAGTTTTTTTATCAAAACGTAACAATGCCTCTTTAATACACAAAACACTGTCTTGTTTTTCTAGAACGATATCTGCATTAGCACTATAATTTGCTCTTACAAAATAAGTATCATCTAAAGTAATATTAGCTTTAATTTTAAACTGAACAGCTCCTCCTTCTTCTGTTCCTTTTGGGGCAATAAAATTTAATTTTGCAGGAAACTTCTTCTCCTCAATCGCTCCTAATGATACTTCTATATTGGTCCCTTTAACAAGTTTACTAACTTCAGATTCATCGACCTTTCCTTCAAAAATCATCTTATTCATATCTGCAATAGAGGCTATAGTAGTTCCTGCGTTAAAATTATTACTTTGAATAACTTGATCTCCTTCTTTAATGGGGATTTCAAGGATCGTTCCAGAGATTTGAGCCCTAATATCGGTATTGGCTAAACCAACTCCAGAGGAACCACTTTTAATAATCTTATAATCATTTTGAGCATTGATCAAATCTTGTTTAGCTTGATTGTAAGTAAGTTCTATTTGTTCAAATTCTGAGGCAGCTAATACTCCTTTATTGAACAATTGTTTATTTCTATCATAAGAAATTTTGGCATTTTCTACCCTTAATTTAATATTATTTACTCTACCTTTTGCACTAATTAAAGATTGTTCATTTGGGACAACTCTTACTGTAGCGATTAGGTCTCCTTTTTTAACATTGGCTCCTTCTAATAAATATATCTTGTTGATGATTCCTGTTATTTGAGGTTTAATCTCAATTTCTTCTAAAGGAATAACCTTACCTGTAGCAACAGTTTTTCTGACAATATTTGTTTTAAAAGGTTTTTCCGTTTCATAGGTAATAATGTTATCTTGATTCTTTTTTCCCAACCATATAAGAACTCCTGCAAATGCAAGGACTACAATTGATAAAATACTTTTTGCTCTTTTACTCATTTTTAATATTTATATAACGTTTATTTTCTTATTCTAAAATTCTTATTCATCTCTCAAAGCATCAATTGGTTTTACAATAGTTGCCATATAAGCAGGTATTAGTCCTATTAATGTTCCTAAAAGAGTAAGGATCAAAAAAGCAATCAATATAATAGTAATATTCACTGTAGGATTTAATAAACTAGGATCGGGTCCGCTACCCCAGAAAGTATCCATTAAATACAAGACTATACCACCAAAAATTATTCCTAACATCCCTGCTACTGTTGTCAAAAAAATTGATTCCAAGACTACTTGTTGTCTTATACTTAATGGTGTAGCACCGATAGCTCTTCTAATTCCTATTTCTTTTGTTCGTTCTTTTACTGTAATTAATAATATATTACCAATCGCAAAAACTCCGGCAATAAGTGTGGCGATTCCAACAAACCAAGTTAAAAATTGCATTCCTGTTAAAAAACCAGTCAATTTACCAATTTCTACTGCCATATTAAAACTTCCAAAAGCTTTCCCATCCTCAGGGTCTACTTTGTGCAAATTTTTAAGGGTTAATTTAATATCAGATTCTAATTGTTTGATGTCGTAATCATCTTCTGCAGTAATCATCATCCAATTAATTTTATTCGCCCTATTATATACTTGTTGAAAGCTGCTAAAAGGAATGTAGGCGGCTTCTCCATCAATATCAATATTTCCACTCTGATACACACCAACAACTTTGTAATTAATATTGTTTATAATCACATATTTACCAATCGGTATCTCATCCTTATCAAAGAGCTGTTTGTAAATTTCTTCTTCTATTACACAAACTTTCGATTTTAGTTTAATGTCATTTTCATTTATAAAACGCCCATATATAAGATCTTTTTTCTGTACTTTGTCTAATACTGGATAGTCTCCATTAATATTAAACTGTCCAGATTTAAAACCCCTAATGATCATTGCATTTGTTTGACTTCTTGGAGCTAAAAATTTAATCTGTGGATATTCTCTTTTTAAGATATTAACATCTTCTGTGGTCAGTCTTACTCTTCGACCTTTCTGAAATCCTTTAAATGGTAATTCAGTTCTTTGTGACCAAACAAACAAGCTATTTGTAGCGAAATCTCCAAAAATATTTTTAAAATTATTTTCTAAGCCTCTGGCAGCTCCTAATAAAGTAACAAGTAAAAAAATACCCCAAAGTACACCAACAATAGTAATCCCTGTTCGAAGTTTATTTTTACGAATTCCTCCGTAAATCTCTTGCCAAATGTCTGAATCAAATAAAAATCTCATAATCAGTCAGCTCTTAAAGCTACAATAGGTTTGATTTTTGATGCTTTTTTTGCAGGAATAAAACCTGCTAACAATCCTGATAGGATTAATAATACCGTAGACCCAACGACCAAACTAGTACTTACACTTGGATCTTTTATAAAATAATCCTCCAATCCTTCCCCTATTTGATCCAATATAAAAATCCCTAAAGAAAGACCAATATAGCCTGAAATAGAGGTAATTAAAACGGTTTCCTGAACAACCATTGCTACTATAGATGATGGTTTTGCTCCCAATGCTTTTCGAATTCCAAATTCTTTGGTTCTTTCTTTTATAGAAAATATCATAATATTACTAATACCAATAATTCCAGCAATTAATGTTCCTGACCCAACAAACCAAACAATAACTAATAATGCAATCATAATGATTCCAACACCTTTATTAGCCTCTGCCATGTTTCTAACAAACAAGGCACTTTGGTCATCAGGATGTATATCTAACTTATCTTTTAAGTCTCTTTCCAATTGATTTCCAAACGATATCGCTTTATCGAGACTTAAGTCTGGATTATAGCCAAGGTTAATCTGACTTAAATAGTCATTATTACCATATAACTTTTGAGCAGTTGTAACTGGGATGTATGACATTCTTTCCTCAAAATCTCCCCCATCATCAGAGAAAACACCTACTACTTTATAGGTACTCCCTTTCACATTAACGTATTTCCCTAATGCAGGTCTTTCACCGAATAAATCAGATTTTACCAAACGACCAATTACGATGACCTTTGCAGCTTGATTAATGTCGAATTGATTAATATATCTTCCTTCATTTATGATTGTTTTTTCTAAAAACTGATGATCTGGATGAACAGCTCTAATATCAAAATTATCTTGATTATTTTTATAGGATATGTTGAAATTCTTATAAATACGAGCGGTCAAAAATTGTATATCTTCTTCATATGAATCTCTTATGTGGTTAAAGTTTTTGTTTTTTAATTGAATTCTTCTTCCAGACTGAAGACCTCTATATGGTTTACTTGTTTTTGAAACTCTAACAGAAATCATATTTGCAGCATCATCTACAAAGGATTCTGAAAATGTGTTTTTTAGACCATTTACAACACCAAATAGTAAGGTAAATAATAAAATAGCAAAAGAAACTGTAAAGCCAGAAAGTACGGAACGTAATTTATTCTTGTTAATACTTTGAAAAATTTCTCTCCAGCGATCTAAATCAAACATTAGTGTACTGTTTTAATTGGGTTTCTTTGTTTGTTTGGTGTATCACTAACAATAACGCCATCTTTTAACCGAACAATTCTTTTCGTTTGATCTGCAACTTCTTCTTCGTGAGTAATGACAAAAACTGTCATACCCTCATTATTAATTTCTTTTAACAAATCCATTACAGAATCAGTTGTTGTAGAATCTAGTGCACCTGTAGGTTCATCGGCTAGGATTACTTTAGGTCTTGTAACTAAAGCTCTAGCGATTGCAACACGTTGTTTTTGTCCACCCGACAATTCATTAGGTAAGTGAGTAGCCCAATCTTTAAGTCCAACTTTATCTAAATATTCTAAGGCAATTTTTTGACGTTCTTTTCTTCCAACACCTTTATAATATAAAGGCAGAGCTATGTTTTCTAATGCTGTCTTGTAAGAAATAAGGTTAAATGATTGAAAAACAAATCCTAAAAATTTATTTCTTAGAACAGCTCCTTTTTTTTCATTTAAATTTTTGATTTCTTTTCCATCCAAAAAATACTCTCCCTTGTCATGATTATCTAGTAAGCCAACAATATTTAATAATGTTGATTTTCCAGATCCTGAAGATCCCATAATTGACACAAATTCTCCTTCTTTGATATGTAAGTCAATTCCTTTAAGAACGTGTAGAGAATCCTTTCCAATTGGATACGACTTATGGAGGTTTTTTATACGAATCATCAGCGTTTATTAATTTATGATAAAAGTAGCTAATGCCCTTTATTGCTGTTACTAATTTTATGTTAAAACAAGCTTGAAAAGCTAATGGGTTTAGACTACTTTACATAAGACGTATCTAGTTTTAAATCGTTACACTGATTATTAAATTTTTAAGTTTTACTTTTGTATATCAAATGAATACACTTTTAGACACCATTCCTAAAAACAAAAAACTCATCTTATTCGATGGCGTTTGTAATCTTTGCAATGCGTCTGTTTTAAAAGTAATTAAACATGATAAAAAGAATGTTTTTTTATTTACTTCCCTTCAATCAGTAACAGGGAAAGCGATTCTAAAAGAATTAGGAATAGATACTTCAAAGGTAGATTCAATCATACTGTATATTCCTGAGGAAGCTTTTTATATTAAGGCATCTGCTGCTTTGCATATTATGAAAGAATTCTCTGGATATTGGAAACTAACACAAATCGCTTCATTTTTACCAAATTTTTTCAACGATTTTTTATACGATTATGTTGCTAAAAATAGATATAAATGGTTTGGTAAAAAAGAACATTGTTTGATACCTTCTAAAGAAATTAAAGAGAAGTTTTTAGATCTTTAATTTATGGATGATATTAACAACACAGAAAAAAATATTATTTAATAAAGATTCTTATGAATTTTTAAAAATAAGTAAATCTTCTTTTTGAAAACCAATTCTTATCGTTCCCTCTAGCTTTTGTGGAGAAACAAATTCAAATGTATACTTGTTTGATATTTTTACAGTATACAAATAATCAGTCCCTCGATAGCTACTTTTTATAATAATACCATCTGTAATAAATTCAGATTCTTTATTTACTTTAAAGTCACTTTGTCTAATGGCATACAATTTTTGTTTATCAGGAATGTATCCAAATATTTCAAGTTGATTAAAATTTAATATTTGTAGTACACTAAATAAGGAAGCAATATATAGGTTTTCAGGCTGATTATAAAGCTCTTCTATTGTTCCTTGTTGAATAATTTTTCCATTCTTTAATACTACAATTTCATCTGCAATATAAATTGCATCATCCATATCATGAGTAATGAAAAGAGTGGTGATATCTGTTTTTTTTAGAATTGAAAAAACCTCATTTCTTAATTGTAATTTTAAGGAAGTATCTAAATTACTAAAAGGTTCATCAAGTATTAGAATTTTTGGTTTTGGCGCGAGAGCTCTAGCTAGTGCAATACGTTGCTGTTGGCCTCCCGATAATTCATGTGGATAACGGTTTTCAAATCCCTCTAAATTCACAAGGCTAAGTAATTCTAAAACTCTATCTTTAATGCATTCTTTATCTGATAAGCCAAAAGCTAAATTATTATAGATCGTGAGATGTGGGAAAAGAGCATGATCTTGAAACACCATTCCTACTTGACGTTTTTCAGGAGATACCATCTTCTTAGGATTGGTGAAAATAGTACCATATAAGCTTATAGAACCTAGTTCTGGTGATTCTAACCCAGCAATCAGTCGCATGAGTGTTGTTTTACCACTACCACTCTCTCCAACCACGGCAGTGGTTGTTCCCTTTTGAATAGAGAGCTCATCTACGCACAAAACAGGATTTCCTTTCGTGTATGATTTCTGTAAGCCTTTAATATCTACTACTATTCCCAAAATATAAGCTATTTATCATTTTAAAATCAATCTATTTAATAATATGATTGGGATCACACCCGATAATATTATACAAAGTGAAGGAATAGAAGATTCTAATATTAATTCATCACTTGCATATTCATATGCTTTTACCGCTAATGTATTTACATCATAAGGTTTTAAAATGAGAGTTAACGGCAATTCCTTCATTATATCCACAAAAACAAGAATAAAAGCACTTAACATGCTTGTTTTGAACAAAGGTAAATCAATCTTCAAAAAAGTACTAATCTTTCCTTTACCTAGCATTTGGGAAGATTCTGAAAGTTGCTTACTTATTTTTACCTGACCAGCTTCTAGTGGATTAAAAGCTACAGCCATAAATCTTATGATATAGGCATAGATCAAAACAACTATAGTCCCATTTAGTATTAAACCGATATTGATATCAAATAGTTCATTTGCTATTGCTATTATCCATTTATCAATGGCTAGTGTTGGTATCATAACACCAATTGCAATGATAGCACCAGGAATAGCATAACCAAGAATGGCTATTCTTGAGCTATTCTTGAGTAAAGACAGTCTATTCCATTGTGGGAAGTAAAGTATTAAAAGTGCAAAAAATAGGGTCAGTATCCCTGTAACTACAGCAATCCCTAAACTCTGTAAAGCGATGCTAAAAAATGCAGGAGTAAATACTTCTGAATATGTTAATAATCCCCATAAAATAAGTTGAATAAATGGAATGATAAAACCTAAAACAACAGGAATACTAACCACAACGGTCAAGATAATCAACCAACCTTTAGAAACTCGAACCTTTGGCAATCGTACTTTATTATCTGTTTTACTACTGAACGCTTTATTACCTCGTTGCCAACGTTCAATATACATGAGGATAAATACCAACAAAAGTAATAATGACGATAAATAT
>CATISV010000090.1 GCA_949541125.1 Flavobacterium sp. SCGC AAA160-P02 | reverse complement strand
CCAAAAAAACGACAAACAAGTATGATTGTTTTTTTGAATAGCTTTTCCTTTTTCTGAATTATAATTGGTGTAAAAAATAAACCCCTCCGATGAATATTTTTTTAGTAAGACAATTCTGTTTTTAGGAAAACCATCTTGCCCAATAGTACTTAAGGTGACAGCATTTGGCTCTTCAATAGTTTTAGAATGATCAGCATATAAAAACCATTGTTGGAATAATTCCATAGGATTTTCAGGACAGTTATTCTCCAATAAGTGTTGTTTGTCATATGATTTACGATAGTTACTTAAGTCTTCTTGCATTGTTAATTAAATTTATTTTTTAAATAATAATAGAAAAATGAAGGTGTAAAACCCGTTTAACACTAAAACAAAAAATTCAAAATTAAAACTAAAATAGTAAATCGTTCCATAGTTCGTTATAAATGTTAGAATAGGAGCAATGATACAAAGAAAAGGAACAGCTTTGTCTTTTATTTCTAGTTTGGTAAACAATCCAAAAGTATAAAGTCCCAACAGCGGACCATATGTATAACCAGCGAATGTAAAAATCTTTGCGATGACACTTTCATCAGCAATAAAGTATTTAAAAATAAGAATGACTGCAATTAAAATAAATGAAAATAATATGTGAATCTTTTTTCTAATCTTTTCTTGTTCATCGTTGTCTTTTTTTCTATTTATTTCTAAAATATCAATACTAAAAGAGGTAGTTAAAGAGGTTAGAGCAGAATCTGCACTTGAATAGGCAGCTGCAATGAGTCCTAATATGAAAAATAGGGCAGTTGCTAGACCAAGATTTCCCTGAGTTGCAATGATAGGGAAAAGTTCGTCTTTATGGGCACTAATTCCTTTTTGTTGGGCATATTCTGTTAATAAAACTCCTAAGGCTAAGAAGAAAAAATTAACAATAACTAGAACAATCGTAAACCAAAACATGTTTTTTTGAGCATCTTTTAAGTTTCTACAACTTAGGTTTTTTTGCATCATATCTTGGTCTAAACCAGTCATTACAATGGCTATAAATGCTCCTGAAAAAAATCGATTCCAGAAATAATTTCCTGTCTTATAATCGTCAAAAAAGAATGTTTTTGAAAGTTCATTATCACTAATATAGCTGAAAATATTTGAGATATTCATCTCATCAGAAATCTCATAAATACAAACTCCGACAGCAATTAGCATACACAATGTTTGAAGGGTATCTGTCCATACGATTGTTTTAATTCCTCCTTTAAAAGTGTATAACCAAATTAATAGAATAGTTATGGTTACCGTAAACCAAAATGGAATTCCAAACTCATCAAAGAGTAATAATTGCAGAACATTAGCTACGAGAAATAAACGGAATGCAGCGCCAATAGTTCTAGACAACAAAAAGAAAGAAGCCCCCGTTTTATAGGAATATCTTCCAAATCGATCTTCTAAATAGGTGTATATGGAGGTCAAGTTTAATTGATAATACAAGGGCAATAAGATTAATCCAATAACAGCGTATCCTAAAACATACCCCAATACCATTTGCATATAACTCATACTTTGATTCTCTACCCATCCAGGTACAGAAATAAAAGTTACTCCAGAGAGTGAAGCACCAATCATCCCAAAAGCAACCAAATACCAGGGAGAGGAATTGTCTGCTTTAAAGAATGTATCGTTATTGGCTTTTCTTCCTGTAATATAAGAGATAAGTATTAATGCACTAAAGTATCCGATAATTAATAAGAGGATATGTATTGGTTGCATTTGTATAAATTACATATGATGTATTGTAAGCTACTAATATAGTTTTTTTAAAAGAGAGATAATACATAAAAATAGGATAAATTTTTAGGCTTTTTTTATCTATTATTTTTTCTTAAGATGTTGTAATTTAGCCCTAATGGATTTTTCATCTAAACTTCTTGAAAATGCTGTTAACGAAGTCTCTCGTTTACCTGGAATTGGAAAACGAACTGCCTTACGATTGGTCTTACATTTATTAAAGCAACCTATTGAAAATACTAATTATCTAACTGAGGCATTGCAGCTGTTGAGAGCAAATGTAAAGACCTGTGAAAAATGTCACAATATTTCTGATACACCGATTTGCGATATTTGTAGCAATTCAAAAAGAAATCCCTCAATTGTATGTGTGGTTGAGGATATTCGTGATGTTATGGCTATTGAAAGTACAGCTCAATATCGAGGTTTGTACCATGTTTTGGGAGGTAAAATATCACCAATAGAAGGTATTGGTCCACAAAATTTAGAAATAGAAAGTTTGGTTAATAAAGTGAAAATAGGAGAAATTAAAGAATTGATTTTTGCTTTGAGTTCTACGATGGAAGGAGATACAACTAACTTTTACATATACAAACAAATAGAAGAATTTGGTATCGATATCTCTACAATTTCTAGAGGAATTTCTGTAGGTGACGAGTTGGAGTATGCAGACGAAGTAACACTGGGTAGAAGTATCGTCAACAGAATTCCTTTTGAACAATCTCTGAGAAATTAACATTACTATAGTTTTGTTGTTAAGATCAGGATTTAATGTTTTCTGATGGTTTTTTAACTCATAATTTTTCGGAGAGGAACCATGCCTTTTCTACACAATCACTTACAGAAATTCCATTGATGTAATTTCCCAAAATATGAAAGTTTTTGTTTTTAATTAGAAAATTTTCAACTCCACTTATTACACTTTCATGGTTTAAGTCATACTGAGGTATACCTCTTTTCCAAGTAAATTCATTCCTCATGAGTACTTCACCCTCATAAGAAATCAGTTGTCTCACATCTTTTAAAATTTTATTAAACAATAATTCTTTATCTAGCTTGATTAACTCTGCCTGTCTTGTACCACCTATCATGACAGTTATCAAATCTATTCCTTTTGGTGCCACGTGAGGAAAAATCCTGCTATTAAATATAATTCCTAAAAAATTTTTTTTATCAGACTGTTTGGTTAGAACCCCGAATCCGTTTATGTCTTCTTTAATTTTTTCCTTATCTAAGCCAACATGAATTACGTGAATAGGGCAATAAGATACTTTTTTCAGAGTTTGTGCTAGTTTGTTATCATAAATAATCTCTGATAAGGCATATGCAGGAATCGTTGAGATCAGCTTATCACATTGATATTTTGTGTTATTATTAATGGTAATTTCATATAAATTTCCGACTTTAGAAATTGAAGTTATTCTACTTTTAAAGTTAATTTTATCTTTAATTTTTAAATAAATTTTATTTGTTAATTCACTTAAGCCGCTTTTAAAGTTGAATGACTTTGGCATTTTATTTCCAGCCTTATTTTTTATGAAACCAATAATAATACTACCATATTCTTGCTCCATTTTCCATATTTTATTTAAGACGTGTTTAATACTCATGTTATGAGAATTACCGGCGTAAACTCCTGTTAAAAATGGCTCAATTAATTTATCATGAAATTCTTTTCCAAATCTTCTTTTAAAAAATTCATAGACAGATGTATTTCTGACACTCTTTTTGAAAAAAATTTCAATAAATACACGAATTTTTGCATTTAAACTTAAAATATTTGAATTTAAAAATTCCCCGATAGAACGAGGTATTTCGATAAGTTTTCCGTTTTTAATGAGGAATCTTTTATTGTTGTTGGTGTTTGGGTATATAATTTCTTTTTCAAGATCAAGTTCAGATATTAGATTTTTTATACTTTGATTATTTAGTAGCAAGGTATTTGGGCCATTTTCACAAACGTAATCATCACTAATTTTTGTTAATATATTTCCACCTTTTGTTTTATTTGAGTCAAAAACTAAAAAGTTTCTATTTTTTTTATGTAGATGGTATCCAAGTGTTAAACCAGAAATGCCAGCACCTAAAATTATAATATCGACCTTTTTAATTGAATTATCCATTTTAATCGTGGATGAAAATTAAATTTTGAGGAAACTATCTTTCCTTATATCTATTGAAAAAATTTAAATGGTTCTCTCTATAACCATTTTCTCAAGGCATTTAACCCATTTATCACTGTCATTCAAGCTTTCAACAAGCTGAACCTTTTCTCCACCATATTCCTCAAAAAGTTCTTGATATTCATCGCCAATTTCTATTATTGTTTCAAGGCAATCTGCCACAAAAGAAGGAGAGAAACACAAAATTTTCTTATCACCTTTTTTTCCAGTTTTTTTGATTACCTCATCTGAAAAGGGTCTTAACCATTTATTATCAAGGCGCGATTGAAAGGAAACAATGTAGTCGGATTTTTTTATTTTCAATCTTTTAGCAATTTGTTTAGCAGTCTCATAGCAGGTTGCTTTATAGCAAAATTGATTGAGTTCGGTGATTCCTGCTTCACATTTATTTTCCTTACACAAACTGTCTTCGTATACTTTGTCTACATGCCTTTCTGGAAGCCCATGAAAACTAAATATGATTTCATCATATTCTTTGAGGTTATATTTTCTTCCTTTTTCAGCAAATGCATCTAAAAATAATTCTTCATTATAAAATTGAGAAACAAAACTGATTTCAGGAATTACCCACCAATATTTTATGATATCCATAACTTCCTCGATAACGGAACCATTAGTTGCAGATGCGTATTGTGGGAATAATGGAATTACAATAATTTGGTTTAAATTTTTTAATCTTAATTTTTCCAGAGCAACATTTATCGATGGGTTTTTATACCTCATTGCATATTCTACATGAAAATCTTTTCCAAGAGATTTCTGAAGTTTGTTTTTTAAACTTTCCGTGTGATAAATTATTGGTGAACCTTTTTCGGTCCATAATTCTTTGTAAATTTTTGCCGAGCTAGGGGCTCGAAAGGGGACAATAACAAGATTTACTAATATTTTTCTGATCAACCAAGGTAAATCAATAACTCTTTTGTCATTTAGAAATTGAGACAAATAGCTTCTAACGTCCCCTGTTTTTGGACTGTTTGGAGTCCCTAAATTTACTAAAAGTACACCAGTCTTATTCATTCTAGATCGTTTTTGAATATGTGCTAATTTTTTTATTTTCAATTTTTATAAAATTTAAATCCATAAAATCTTTAAACTTTTCTTTGTCAAAACCTATAAAATCTTTGATTGTATTGATTTCAGTTTCATTTTTTTAGCAATTTTAGAAAAATCAACATAATAATAGTACATTTTCGTCAAGTTTTCATGTTTTTAATTTGATTAGTTGCTTCATACAAAGCAATACTTAAACTATGCGTTACATTCATAGAGGAATTTCTACCATACATTGGTATCGATAGTGTATAATCTAGATATGCGGTATTTTTAATTCCGTTTCTTTCACTGCCCACTATCAAAACTATTTTTTTGTGATTTTTAAAATCAAAATTTTGAATATCAACACTTTCGTCAGTAATTTCTATAC
This sequence comes from Flavobacterium sp. SCGC AAA160-P02, assembly GCA_949541125.1. GTDB lineage: Bacteria > Bacteroidota > Bacteroidia > Flavobacteriales > Flavobacteriaceae > Polaribacter. Next base: position 1,351 of record CATISV010000090.1, on the reverse strand, counting down.
CAATAATAGTATTTCCTTCTTTTTTTAATTGTTGTATTGTCTCTTCGAAATTTTCATAAACAGAATGGTTTATTTGACCTATAGTATTTCTAGCAGTTCTTTTCACATTATTATTATTTATAGAAGGAGAACTTTTATGAAAATAAATTTTTGAGACACCAAAACTCTCTGCGATACGAAAACACATTCCAATATTTTCTGGAGTTCTAAAGGCATCACAAACAACAATTATTGGAAATTGTTGTTTTTTATTCTGTATTTCGTAATGGGTTAGCTGTTTCAATTTTTTAATTTTTCAAAGACAGAACATATTTCTTTGGGGTAGTTCCAAATTTCTTTTTAAAAGCGGCAATAAAATGGCTTGCTGTACTATACCCCACTTTTAACCCTACTTCATTTACGTTATGTTGGTTTGTTTCTAACAAACGTCTTGCATATTCCATTTTATAGTCAAATAGGAAACTAAAGACAGTATCTCCATAAATTTGTTTGAATCCTTCCTTTAATTTTTTGATATTTAATCCAACTTCGTTAGCCAACTCCTGTAGGCTTGGTGGCTCGGCAATATTTCCAATAACAATATCTTTTGCTTTTCTGATTTTAATGACATTTTGTTCATCAACTAAAAAAGGACAATATTCTCCTAAACTTGATTCATCTTTTTGAAAATGCAAACTAAGTAATTCGTATATCTTACCCTTTATATAGAGATCTCTGATTGAGCTGTTGACACTAGAATTAATTATTTGTTGTAAAACAATTAAAACCATTGGTTTAATTTCTATATCGTCATAATATTTTTTGTGACTATTTTCTTTACTTAAAAAAGGGATATAACCAGCTTCTTTTGAAAATAATGAGTGAAATTTTTCAATGGAGATTAACAAGGAAATTAAAATAGTTTTAGGACGTATTTCTAAATTAATAGGTAAATCTCTTTGTGGGTTGTACAATATAATGGAACGTTTATCTAATACGTCAAAAGAATAATTTCCGTTATTGAATAAAAATTTTGAATTTCCTTTTACACAAAAATGAATTTGTATGAACGTACTATCTATATTTCTATCGAAATGAAGCGTCTCAATGCTTTCATTTTGAAACTCAAGAATATGGAAACCATTTTCTAACTTAACTTCATCAAATGAACTTCCAGCGACATTTTTTAACATGACAAACTATTTTTTTTAAATGCTCTTTATTTAGAATGATTCTACGTAACAGGGATTCTAAATATTGATTTTGCTACAAAAATACAACATTGTGTATGTTTTTAAAATAAAAAGCATTTAAAAAACATAGAACGATATAAAAAGTACTTTGAGCGATATTTTTATCTAAAAGAACTTTT
>CATISV010000089.1 GCA_949541125.1 Flavobacterium sp. SCGC AAA160-P02 | reverse complement strand
GGTAATTGTTCTTTTAAGCGATAGCCATTTAAACATTCAATAACTATAGCTGGATCATCTGATTGAAGTAATGTGTTATAAAAACCTGCTGCTTTGGTCATATTTCTTGGAACCAACATATGAATTCCTCTTATGTTATTTAAAATACCACCCATTTGTGAGCCAGAGTGCCAAATTCCTTCAAGACGATGACCTCGAGTTCTAATAATTAATGGGGCTTTTTGTTTTCCAAATGATCTGTAACGAACGGTCGCTAAATCATCGCTAATGATTTGCAAAGCATACATCAAATAATCTAAGTATTGAATTTCAGCAATTGGTCGCAGACCTCTCATGGATAGCCCAATTCCTTGGCCAATAATAGTAGCCTCTCTAATCCCAGTATCAGAAACTCTTTGATTTCCGTATTTTTCCTGTAGTCCTTCTAATCCCTGATTTACATCACCTATTTTCCCGACATCTTCACCGAAAATTAAAACTTCAGGGTACTTTTTTAGAATTGCATCAAAGTTTTCTCTTAAAATAATTCTTGCATCAACACTTTTTACTTCCGAATCGTAAGTTGGTTTTATTTCAGAAACATGAATTCCAGCATTTTCAGTTTCACTAGTCAAATGAGATGAATATTTAAAAAAGGCATTTTTTAATGAATTTTTAATAAATTCTTGAAGTTCAATTTTTTCATCAAAATTTTCATCTTTAACATAACGCAATGCTTTTCTTGAGATTGAAAGTATATCTTTTCTAATAGGCTCAATGATACTTGTTAAATCGTTTTTTAGTTTTGTTATAAAATGGGCATTACTGCTTTTTTTAGCGATCCTTTCTAAAATATCTACGACCGTTACAAGGTCTAATTTTATTTCATTTATAAAATCGGTCCATGCAGCTTTTTTAGCAGCGTTGACTTCTTTTTTAGCTTCCTTTTCTAATAGAATCAATTCTTCTTCTGAGTCAACAAATTTTAAAACTCTTCCATCCTCATCCTCTAATTCAAAATCTAAAATCCACTCACGCATTTTTTCAATACAGTCATATTCTTTTTCCCATTTTAATCGTTCGATGCTCTTATATCTCTCATGAGAACCAGAAGTAGAATGTCCTTGAGGCTGAGTTAATTCTTTTACATGAATTAAAACAGGTATATGTTGTTCTCTTGCAATTTTTGAAGCTTTTGTGTATGTATCTATGAGTTTAACATAATCCCATCCATTTACTACAAAAATTTCATATCCATTGGTATTTTCCTCTCTTTTAAGCCCTTTTAAAATTTCTGAAATACTTTCTTTAGTTGTTTGGTGTTTTGCATGAACGGAGATGCCATATTCATCATCCCAAATACTAATAACCATAGGAACCTCAAGAACACCAGCAGCATTTAAGCTTTCAAAAAAAACTCCCTCGCCAGTACTTGCATTTCCAATAGTTCCCCAAGCAACCTCATTCCCCTGAATTGAAAAATTGGTGTGGTTTTGTAGATTTTTGACATTTCTAAAAATTTTAGAAGCTTGAGCTAAACCGACAAGTCTAGGCATTTGAGAAGCTGTTGGAGAAATATCTGAGCTAGAATTTTTTTGAGTAGTTAAATTTTTCCAGCTTCCATCTTCATTGATACTATGAGTGGCAAAATGACCTCCCATTTGACGACCAGCAGACATAGGTTCTTTGTTGATGTCCGTGTGAGCATATAACCCAGCAAAGAATTGTTGTGCATTTAATTCGCCAATAGACATCATGAACGTTTGATCCCTGTAATAACCTGATCGAAAATCACCATCCTTGAATACTTTAGCCATGGCTAATTGCGGTACTTCTTTCCCACCTCCAAAGATACCAAACTTTGCTTTTCCAGTTAACACTTCACGCCTACCCAACATACTACATTCTCTACTAATTCTTGCAGTTTTATAATCGCGTAAAACCTCATTTTTAAAATCATCAAAAGTAATATTGGTAGTGTCTGATTGAGTGACTGTATGAGGCATGGTTCAGAATTATTAAGAAAAAACAAAGGTAGTTTTTTTGGGTGAAATTTAAAAATATATCTTAAAACTAAGAATAATTTAAAATAACAATGAAAAAAAACATTTTTATTGAGAATTTTATAAAAATCCGCGTCTAAAAAAGTTAAAAATGGCTTCTGGATTTAGAACCATCACAAAACGAATACTTTTAGAATATGCATTTTCACTAATTTCCCATCCATTATTAGAATATATAGGAAAATATAATTCAAAAATATTATGAATAAAGTTAAATCGAATTCCGTTTTCGTAGGCAAAGAAAATATTTGCACCCTTGTTTTTGAGAAAAGCAATATCATTATAAACCTCCAACCATCTCCAAACACCAATACTTGAGTTGAAAGAAACTAAAAATTGATTGGCAAACCGTTGATCTAATACAGATTTAAAACCTCCCTCTGCCATAATAAATTGTTGACTTAATAATCCAGAACTTTCTGATCTACCAATATAATTTAACTCATATAAGTAATCATTAGCTCTATCTAAACCAAAACTAAAAAAATCTGATTCTGTGTTATTTCTTAGAAAGGAACCAGCATAAAATCTAAAATCTAATTGTGTGTTTTTCGAGGTTAATTTTCTATAACGAATTTCACCAGTAGCCTTAGAATATTTACTTCCAAATTCTGTTCCGATAGAATATTTTAGTCCCCTTATAATATTTGGTTTATTATTATAATATTGTAGTTTGAAAATACTGTATTTATCTGAATCTGTTTGTGTATCCCCTGGACTTAATTCCCTACTGATATTGACTAATCTTGCCGATAAAAAACTTCCTTCTGCATCTCGTAAACTTTTCCTTCTAAATTGTAAAGTGATGCTTTTGTTAAGTGAATTGTAAGAGAGATTTTCTGCATAATGTAAATTACTGCCTGAAAAGGAATAAATAATCCTATTAATTTTAGAATTTTCAAAATACTGATTATAGCGCGATATAAACGTACCGTTTAAAGAATTACTTTTTGTTCCAAATAGTGGTGTTACAGAAAATTGAAAGTTTCTTGCTAAAATAGGTCGATTGTGAATTTTTAAACCCATTAAAACACCATCATAAAAATTATATCTTAAATCTGGTTGAAGGTATAATTGATGGTAATAAGGATCATTGATGTCTTTAAACAGTTTAAATTTTATGGGTTTATTTAGAAAACTTGATCCAATTTTTCTTGAATTGTCCATAGAGTTAAATTCGGGATAGGAGTTTTCAAAATTTAAGGAAACACGATCAAAATCGTTTTTTGGAATCGATATAGTTTTTGTACTATCTATATTTGTTATCCATTTTTTAAATTTGATTTTTTTATTTTGTAAACCGTAAATAGTAATGGGTGCAGTAATATTTCGTTTATTTTTTATGGTTACAAAAACGGAATCATCTTTAACAACTGCTTTTTTAATGGTATAATCTATTTTTTTGTTGGTTTTTAAATAATCTCCAAAAAACCATTGAATATCTTTGTTAGTTTTGGACGAAACTATTTTTCCAAATTGTGAACTTTTAGTAGGTTTAAGATTATTTTGGAGATAAAATTCTTGAAAAGATTCTCTAACAATAGAATCGCCAATATAGTCTGCAAGATATCTTAGCCCTAATCCAGCTTTATATTTACTCACTACTTTTCGATTAAAATTAGACAAGGAATCTGCTCTTGTATTTAATGCTTGATCTAAAAATTGACGTGCACTGAATTGATAAATAAAAGGGTATTTATCGTTAAATTTTAGCTTGGAAAAATTAAAATTTCTTAGGCCCCAAATTTTTGAAATATTCCCAGTCAATTTAATTTCTGGATAATATTCTGATACATAACGCATCATTAAGTAGGTTTGCAATCCATCGGTTATCCAGTAATCTTTTCTTTTATCAACTAGTATGGTATTTTCTATAAATTTTTTTGATAAAGCCTTTAACATTGTTATGTCCCATTCAAAAACGTCGGGAAAAGGCCTGATAAAACTCGGCAATTGATTTAAACCATAAATTGGGTTTTTATTTTGGCTTACTTTATCTATAAAAAACTCTTTATGTGGATATTCTCCTAAAAAATCTTCAATAAATGTTAATTGTCTATTTAAAATATCGGTTGTTAGTTTTTTATCAATAGCACGATTGTATAAATCAGTTATTATATCAACATCATTTGTTTTAAAAGATTTAAAGTTTTTTTTAAGGTCTATGTTCAAAAGTACCTCTGTTTTTTTGTTACCTGTTAATACAAACTCATTTGTCTCTTTTTTTTGTATTTTTTGTTGATTGAGATTTGAACTTAGATAGTAGTATTTGGGAAGGTTAATTTTTATGGAATAATCACTTATATTCGAAATTAAGTCATCCATATTTAGGTTGCTCATTAGTTTCCAATGGTCTTCAAATACTGCAGGAATTAAATACCAATATCTCAGATGATAACCGGTTTTTGTTTTTCCATAACCGGTAAATTTTGCATTGGGTATTTTTACTATATATCTAATATGTATTGTTGTAGATTTTTTTGATTCTAAAGGGCTATTTAATATCAGTTTTACAATATCTATTTGATTGTTTTCTAATGCTAAAAATGAAATGTTTTTAGCATTGATTGTTATTTTTTCAATATTTGTATAACCCCTATCTTTTTTACGAGCGAAATAAAGAGATTTATCATAGTCTTCTATGAGTCTTTTTGAAAGTGGAGCCTTCTTGTTTTTATAGCTATTTACCCAATTATGAAGGTAAATTTCGGTTAGTGTAGAGTCAGAGTTATTGTAATATTCAATCTGTTGATGTATTTGTAATATATCTTCATTATCATCTAGTTGAACTTCCATAGATATCGAGTGTTCTTGTCCATGGATTTGAAGAAAAGAGCCCAGGATAAAAAACAATATGAATATATATTTTTTCAATTATATTTTAACAAATTTTAAAGGAGTGTCTATTTTTGGGTGTGAAAGATAGTAAATCCCATTTGAAAGATGCTGAACATCGATAGTTATTATATGATCAATTGCATTTTTTAAAGGAACTGATTGAATCATCTGACCAATACTATTGTAAATATAGATTTGACTGATTTCTAAATTAGAGGGAATAGAAATTTTAAGATAATTTTCGGTCATGTTAGAACCAAAAAAATAAATCTTTGGATGTGAATCTGTCGATAATGTATTTTGAGGGGTTTCTATTTCCATAACAATTGGTAAGTGATCGCTAAATTCAATTAAGGCATCTCTTAATGTTTGTGAAAAAATACCATTGCAATTCGAGTTATTAATGTATGAATTGTAACAATTTCCGTTATTACCGATGCTTTGATAGCTATTATTTACATAAAATAAATCGGAACTTGTATTGAAATTTTCAGACATCATAATAAAATCAAATCGATCATCCAATCCTCCTGTAGAACCACTATCATCAATTAAGCCACTATTAGAGGTTCTGGTAGATTGAGAATGAATATCAGCAAAAGAACTATTATTCCAAAAATACGTCGAATCATAATTGTCATTGTCAAAATAATCGATTCCATCGTCTGGAAATGATGGAGCCGGTCTCTCGATTGGATCAATGAATACAATGGAATTTCTATCATCTATTAGGTATTGATACCCCTCTTCATTACTTGTATAGAAGTTAAAATCACCCGCAAACAAAACATGACGATCATTAGGAATTTGATTTGTAAAACTTATGAAACTTTGTATAGAATTTAATCTCCTTTGTCGATTATTATAGCCAGAAGATGCTTTTAAATGAGTAACAAAAACCTCGAGGATAATTGGGTTTGTATTAGCGTTTTCGGTGTTAATTTTAAAAGTATATTGGTTGATATCTCTGGTATCTGCAGTTATAACTCTGCTTTCCTCTAATATTAACTTTTCGGTGTTATAATACACCATTTGTTGTAAATTAGAACCTCCGGATTGATTTTCTTCAAAAGTTGCTTTCTCAAAATTTGAGTTGTGAGGAATGATTGCGTTTTCAAACAGATAGTTAGAGCCTGTTTCATCAACTAATTCACAAACCATCAATAAATCTGGATGAACTT
>CATISV010000088.1 GCA_949541125.1 Flavobacterium sp. SCGC AAA160-P02 | reverse complement strand
TGATATCAAATTCACAAACTTTGAAAGGAGGAGCAACCTTGTTTTTTACAACTTTAACTCTTGTTTTATTACCCATTGCATTACCAGATGAATCTTTTAATTGAGTAGATCTTCTGATATCAAGTCTAACAGACGCATAAAACTTGAGTGCATTTCCACCAGTTGTTGTTTCAGGGTTTCCAAACATAACACCAATTTTTTCTCTTAATTGATTAATAAAGAAAACAGTACAATTTGTTTTACTTATTGTTGATGTTAATTTTCTAAGAGCCTGTGACATTAACCTTGCATGAAGTCCCATTTTAGAGTCTCCCATTTCTCCTTCAATTTCACTTTTTGGTGTAAGTGCTGCAACTGAATCAATTACAATAATATCAACTGCTCCAGACCTTATTAAGTTATCTGCAATTTCAAGAGCTTGTTCACCATGGTCTGGTTGTGAAATTATTAATTCATCAATATTTACTCCTAGATTCTGAGCATAGAATCTGTCAAAAGCATGTTCAGCATCAATAAAAGCAGCAATCCCCCCTGCCTTTTGACATTCTGCAATAGCATGTAGAGTTAGCGTTGTTTTTCCAGACGATTCAGGTCCATATATCTCAACAACTCTTCCTCTTGGATATCCTCCAATGCCTAAAGCATAGTCTAAACCAATGGAACCTGACGATATAAATTCTATATCTTCTTGAACAGCATCTCCCATTTTCATTACGGTGCCTTTACCGTATGTCTTGTCTAATCTGTCAAGGGTTAATTGTAGTGCTTTTAACTTTGAATCTTTATCTGAACTCATTTGGAAATTTTAAAAATTTGATATAATTAAAAATACAATTTTATTTATAAAAAGCACTATTCTAAATGGCTTACATTTGCAATATAATTTATAGTCTAATGCAACTTTATAACACGCTAAGCAAAAAAGAAAGAGCAGAGCTAATAAAAAGAGCTGGTGACAAACGATTAACCTTGTCATTTTACAAATATCATTTAATTAAAAATCCAGAAATTTTCAGAAATTTTTTATTTATTGAATTAAATAAAATTGATGTTTTAGGAAGAATATATATAGCTAATGAAGGGATTAATGCACAACTCTCTTTGCCATCAAAATTTATGACAGAATTTAAGATATTAATTGATGGTATTTCTTTTTTAAAAAACGTTAGACTCAATATTGCTATTGAACACGATAACGAAGCATTTTTAAAATTAAAAATTAAGCTAAGAGATAAAATTGTTGCTGATGGCTTGAAAGATGGTGAATATGATTTGAATAAAAATGGCGTTCATGTAGATGCTGATAATTTTAATAAACTTCTCGATGATAAGAACACAATAACTATAGATATGAGAAATCATTATGAAAGTGAGATTGGTCATTTTGAAGGAGCTCAATTGCCAGATGTAGATACGTTTAGAGAATCTTTACCAATTATTGAAAAAAAATATAAATCTTCTAAAGAGGAGAAAAACATATTAATGTATTGTACTGGTGGAATTAGATGTGAAAAAGCAAGTGCTTATTTAATAAACAAAGGATATAAGAATGTTTTTCAGTTAAATGGGGGTATTATTGAATATGCTAGACAGGTTAAAGAACATAATCTTGAAAATAAGTTTTTAGGTAAAAATTTTGTTTTTGATAATCGCAGGAGTGAAAGAATATCAGGCGATATCATTTCTAATTGTCATCAATGTGGAGATAAATGTGATGAACATGTTAATTGTAATAATGAAGCTTGTCACCTATTATTTATTCAATGTCAAAAATGTAGGGAACTTTACAATCATTGCTGTTCTATAGAATGCCAAAAAATAAATGCATTGCCTATAGAGGAACAAAAAAGATTAAGAAAAGGAAAGAGAAACAGTAATAAAATTTTCAAAAAAGGAAGATCAAAAGTTTTAAAGTATAAGAAAAAACCTTCATAAATAAGTTTTGAGTTAGGCTCCTAAATTCCCTAACTTTAAAACCTAATACAAAATTCCTAAATGGGTTGTTCAAGTTGTAGTTCAAATTCTAATGGCACGCCACTAGGGTGTAAAAATAATGGCACTTGCGGATCAGACGGGTGTAATAAAATGACCGTTTTTAATTGGCTGTCCAATATGGATATTGTAATGGAAAAGGAAAATGCTAATATCGTTGAGGTTCGCTTTAAAAATGGTCGTAAAGAATTTTATAAAAACATTGACGATCTGTCTATTTACATAGGAGACTTAATAGTAGTAAAAGCTGAAAAGGGATATGATTTGGGGCATATTACTTTGAAAGGAGGATTGATCCCTATTCAAATGAAAAAAAAGCAAATAGATCCCAATAAAGAATTCTTTCCAATTCTAAGAAAAGCCACTCAAAAAGACATTGATATTTGGGCAAAATCTAGAGAAAAAGAAAAGAAAATACAAAAGATGTCCAGAGAAATGGCTATTAGATTAGACTTAAAAATGAAAATTTCAGATATTGAATTTCAAGGAGATGGATCTAAAGCAACCTTCTATTATACGTCAGCGGGAAGAGTTGATTTTCGTCAATTAATTAGAGAAATGGCTAGAGAGTTTAAAATACGAATAGAAATGAAGCAAGTAGGCTTAAGGGAAGAAGCCTCCAGACTCGGGGGAATAGGCTCTTGTGGAAGAGAGCTTTGTTGCTCAACGTGGCTTAATGATTTTAGGTCTGTCACCACTTCAGCTGCAAGGTATCAACAGCTTGCTTTAAATCCACAAAAATTGGCTGGGCAATGCGGAAAGCTAAAGTGTTGCCTAAACTATGAATTAGATTTCTATCAAGAAGCCTTAAAAGATTTTCCAAAATCTAATACAAAAATTTTAACAGAAAAAGGGATTGCCTATTGCCAAAAAATAGACATTTTCAAAGGTCTTCTATGGTTTGTATATAAAAATGACAGTGTTAATTGGCATGAGCTTTCCGCAGAAAAGGTTAAAGAAATTCTTAAAATAAACGCTGAAGGCAAAAAAATTAATAGCCTAGAAGATTATGTTTCTTTTAAAAGCGAAGAAAATCAAGAGTTTCAAAATGTTGTTGGTCAAGATAGCTTGACCAGGTTTGATAAGAAAAAAAAGAAACGAAAGTCTAAGGCTAAAGCTATTGGAAAATGAAAAAATTAGGTTTCTTATTTTGTGTTTTATTGTTTACCATGGCCTGCTCTTATTCTAGCCATCTTAAAACCTATGAGTTTTCTAACGGATGGAAAAAAAATGAGATTGTTACTTTTGATTTCAAAGTCCCTGAGGGGAAAACAAATTATAATCTTTTTTTATTATTAAGACATAATAACAATTATTCCTTTTCTAATATTTTTTTGATTACCGAGCTAAAACTTGCGAATGGTTCAATATTAGGGGATACATTGGAGTATAGGCTCAGTGAACCAAGTGGACAATGGTTGGGAGAAAAAAGCCTTTCGTTAGTAGAGCATAAGCTTTTATTCAAAAGCAATCTTGATTTAATTAAGGATAGCATTAATTATCTTTCCATTAGAAATTCAATGAGACTAAATAATGTAATCTCGCCTATTGAAAACTTAGAAAATATCTTAGATTTAGGGTTATTAATTGAACCATCAAAGTAAATGGCAGCAAAAAATAAAAATTCCATTCCAAAAAAATATAGGCTATTCTATTATGGCTTTTGGGTCCTTTTTTTTATTGGTTTTTTAAGTGTGTTTTGGCTTTTTTATTCTGCATCAACTGGACGACTTGGAGACATGCCTGATTTTCGACAGCTAGAAAACCCCAATACTAATTTAGCAAGTCAAATAATTTCATCTGATAATAAAGTTTTAGGAAAAATTCATTTTGGAGAAAATAGAACTCCTGTAGGATATTCTGATTTGCCTAAACATTTAATAGATGCTTTGATTGCAACAGAAGATGAAAGGTTTTATCGTCACTCCGGAATTGATTTTAAAGCTACTGTTAGGGCCATTGTATACTTAAATAAAAGAGGCGGTGCCAGCACCATATCACAACAGTTGGCAAGACAATTGTTTGTTGGGGTCCGTTCAAAAAATGTTTTTGAAGCCATCTCTCAAAAAGCCAAGGAATGGGTTCTTGCAGTAAGGCTAGAAAAACAATACACAAAAGAAGAAATAATAACTATGTATCTAAATATTTATGACTTTGGATATAATGGAGATGGAATACAATCTGCTTCTAATATTTATTTTGATAAAGAGCTTGACAGTTTAGCAATAGAAGAATCTGCTGTTCTAGTGGGAATGTTAAAAAATTCATCTTTATACAATCCTATGAGACGACCTGAGCTTGTCAAGTCAAGAAGAAATGTAGTGTTTGGTCAAATGAGAAAAAACAACCATTTAAACGACAGACAGTTAGATTCTTTAAGACAACTCCCTCTGATAATTAATTACACTCCTCAATCACACAGAGAAGGCCTTGCAAC
>CATISV010000087.1 GCA_949541125.1 Flavobacterium sp. SCGC AAA160-P02 | reverse complement strand
CTGCTGGATTTTTCTTTCCATCAGCTGATAATTTTCTTCCTTGTGGACGTTCATTTGCATATTGTAAGGATGCTTGATAAGCTGCAGAGGCAATTGCAGAAGCGCCTCTTCCTACAGCAATCCTAGCAGAATTCATCATCAAAAACATATATTTTAATCCTTGATTGGGCTCACCAACAATCCATCCTTTACAATCATCGGCATCTCCAAAACCTAGGTGAGTAGTACAATAGCCTCGTTGACCCATCTTTTGAAAATCTGCAACTGTAGTTACATCATTAAACTCTAATGTTCCTTTTTCACTTAAACGATTCTTTGGAACCACAAATAAAGAAATCCCTTTGGTTCCTTTTGGAGCACCTTCAATCCTGGCTAGTACAAGATGAACAACATTTTTAGTGAAATTATTATCTCCTCCAGAAATAAATATTTTTTGTCCAGAAATTTTATAAAAACCCTCATTTGTTGGTGTTGCTTTAGTGACAATATCTGACAAAGAACTTCCTGCCTGAGGTTCTGTTAAACACATGGTGCCTCCCCATTGCCCTGACAACATATTTGGAACATAGGTTTGATTTAATTCCTTATTTGCAAAATGAATAATGAGTTCTGCTGCCCCTTGGGTTAATCCGGCATAACCAGGTAAATGATTGTTTGCAGCATCTAGTATGTAAGTTGCTGCAGTAAGTGTTAAAAAAGGAATTTGCATTCCTCCATCTTCATAATCAAAAGGAGCTGAAATAATTCCCATTTCTCCTCCTTTATACATCATTGTTTTCACTTGGTCATGAACCATTACTTGTCCGTCTTTATGATATGCTGGATGTTCATCCATTTCCTTAAAATAGGGGAATAATTCTCTATCAGCAAATTCTTTTACTGAGTCTAAAAACATATCAAGCGATTCTTTATCGTGATCTATAAAACGTTCTCTGGAGAGTAATTGCTCTAGATGATGTACATCGTAAAGCATGTATTTTAACGTATCTATATCTACATACTTTTCTGCCATTATGGGAGGAGTTTATAATTGATTTTTAATATTGGTTAATTCAAGTTTTATTGCTTCCAATCTACTTATAATTTGATGATTATTCATAACATCATCTGGGTTTTCCTTGAGTTTTTGTTTTGCCCCTTCTAGAGTATAGCCGTTCTCTTTCACAAGTCGATAAATTAGCTGAAAATTAGAAATATCATTGGACGTAAATAAACGATTTCCTTTGGCATTTTTTTTCGGCTTAATGATATCAAATTCTTTTTCCCAGAACCGAATTAATGAGGTGTTTACAGAAAATGCTTTTGCCACCTCTCCTATCTTATAATATCTTTTCTCTGGAATGTCTATATGCATACTTTAATATTAATCATAGGATTGACCCTCCTCTTCTGAAGCAATTTGCATTGCCAAGAATTCTTCAGGAGTTAAATCTCCGTAATAATAGTTAATTGGATTCACAGCTCTCCCATTTTTATGAACTTCGTAATGTAAATGAGACCCTACTGATCTTCCAGTATTTCCAACATAACCAATGATATCTCCTCGTTTTACTTTTCTTCCTCTTTTAGTATTAATTTTGCTCATATGTGCATAAATGGTTCGATATCCAAATCCATGATCTATGTATACAACTTTACCAAAAGTTGCACTTCGTCTAGCTAAAACTACCTTACCATTCCCGGAGGCATAAATTGGAGTTCCTGATGCCGCTTTAAAATCCATTCCTTTATGAAATTTTCGAATCTTTAAAATTGGATGCATTCTGTATTTAAAACCAGAAGCAACATAAGACAAATCTTCTTTTTTAATTGGCATAATTGCTGGAATAGAAGCCAACATTGTTTCTTTTTCTTTGGCTAAAGAAATAATTTCATCCAGGGATTTAGATTGAACAACAATCTGTTTGGATAAAATATCCAATTTTTTTGTTGCACTCTTTACCAATTCAGAATTATCATAACCATTAAGATAACTGTATCTGTTGACACCGCCAAAACCTGCTTTTCTTTGTTCATCTGGAATAGGATTTGCCTCAAAATAAGCCCTGTAGATATTATTATCTCTTTGTTGTAACTGAGTTAATATAGAAGCACTTTCATCCAGTCGTTTGTTTAGTAATTCGTAATTGAATTTTAGGTTTTCCAATTCTCTCTCCTGAGCTAATTGATCTGGTGTCTTTAAAAATTGACTTAAAACTATAAATCCTAAAAACATAACGATTAGAAAACTTATAGCCATTAGAAAAACTATCAAAGATATGCCTCTTTTACTTTGTTCTATTCGTCGATAACTTAAGGTATCTGAGTCGTAATAATATTTTACTTTTGCCATACAACTAAATGTGCTACTTTTGTTTGATATATTATTACTAAGCGATATGAATCGCTGCAATAATAAGAAACAAATTTACAAAAATGTTTGACTAACTGTAATTTTGATACCTGTTAAATAAAAATTTACCATTTTAAGGGTATAAAATTCAACTTTTGATTTATGAAGTCTCAAGAAATTCGTTCAAAATTTTTAGATTTTTTTAAAGAAAAATCACATCAGATTGTTCCTTCATCTCCAATGGTTTTAAAGGATGATCCTACGTTGATGTTTACAAATTCTGGAATGGCTCCTTTTAAAGAGTT
>CATISV010000086.1 GCA_949541125.1 Flavobacterium sp. SCGC AAA160-P02 | reverse complement strand
TCAAAATATTTTATTTTAGCTTTTTCAAAATCTCCTTGTAGTAAATACACATTGGCAAGATTATTAATTGCAGAAGCTTGATTACGTTTTTTATTTCTTTTTTTATGGATTTGTATGGCTTTTGCTGCATAATCAATTGCCTTTTCAAAATGATTGGCATAAGATGAGTCTTTTTGATAAATCGCAGATAAATTTGTGTACGAAACAGCTAAATTTCGTAGGATTTCATCATCTAAGGAGTTTATTTCAGCCAACTTTTCATAATAAAAAATGGCACTATCGTTTAATTTTAGTAGCTGATATTGAGCTCCTAATCTAAGAAAATTTTTAGCAAAATCTATATCTTGATACCTTTTTAAGTCTTTAGTATCCGGACTATTTATTGTAAGGAGGTTGATTAATCTTTTATAATATACTGCGGCTTTTTTGTGATTTCTGGTTTTTTTATGAATTTCTGCAATTAAATGAGTAATATCATAATGGATTCTAGTGTGGGTATTGTTCTTCGTTTTTTCGTACAAAACGAGCCCCAATTTTAAACCCTCTGCATATTTCTTATTTTCAAAAAGTGCGGTTGCTTTCTTATACTGAATTTCTAAAATAGTATCTTGTTCTTTTTGAATAGATAAAGAGGTTTCCGTACTAATGAAAACCTCTTTGATGGGTTCACTAAATGCATTTTCATCGATACTGAAAAAATGACCTAATAAACAGAAAGAGAATAGCTTAAAAAAAATAAATCTCATAAAAATAATAACAAAAAGTGTATTTATTAGAGGAACACTTATAGTCTCTTTTCTTTTTACTCATCCTCTTCTGTATCAACGATAACCCTTGGTTTATCATTGGAAGAGGAATCCTTATTTCTAGATTCAGAAGAAGAATAATTTTTAAACACTATAACCAAAGGCTGGCCTGTCTCTTTAGTAAACGTAGGTTCATACTCCGATTGCGGACTATTTCCATTTCCTGGGGTTAAATGTATTTCATATTCTCCAATTTCATTTTGTTCAAACTCAACTTCTGTGTTGTCTGCCACAATAAAATTTAGCGTATAGGTACTATCACCATTGTCAGCAATACTATAGTAACTTAAAAAAGAATCATCTGATTCTTTTGAGAACTTAATATCATCATCAAAAATTGTTAACCTGGAAGTCTTATTACTCATTGTGTTATTTAATTTAACAGAAAACGAGTCTTCCTCATCAAAGGATATCGCTTGTGAAATTGTTTTTTCACCAGCTCCTGAAGAAGCATATAGATTAATCTCTCTTCTGTTACCGTCTACATAAATATCTGAGGCAACATCATTCTTTGTCTCTAAATCCATTGTATACGCTCCTGAGGCATCTTTAGTTAATTGTAATTTTCCAAATAATGGGGCACTTGGCTCTTCATCAAATAATACATCTTCTTTTTGTGTACAAGAAGAAAACATCATTGAAATCAGTAGTACTGAGGCTAATTGTTTAAGGTTCGTTCTTAAATAAAATTTTAACTTTTGCATTATTTCTAGTTTTTAAATTAAAAAGGAGGTGTATTGTTTAAATCAAAAAAGAAAGTGGGCTTGGCAATTTTTAAGAGGGTTTGCGCGATAAAAAAAGGAGGATTCTAGTGACTATTGATAATAAATCATCATTGTATACTCACTATTTTATTTTTAACTGCATACATCGCTAGTCCCACAACATTTTTTGCTTTTATTTTTTTAAATAAATTTTTTCTATATGTATCCACCGTCGCTTTACTTAAGTTTAATAATTTCGCTATCTCCAGCGAACTATATTCTTTCGTAAGTAAACCTAAGATCTCAACTTCTCTTCGAGTTAAATTTTGAGCAATTGTACTTTCGGGTCTTTCTCCAAGCCTTACCTCTTTTCCCATGTAAAGCTTTAATAAATTATTTTTTATGGCATCACTAAAGTATTGCTCTCCTTTATAAACAGCTTTTATGGCATCTACTATGTGTTTGCTTGCACTATCTTTAGACAAAAAACCTGACGCTCCTAATTGCATCATTTCTTTTACAAGATTGACATCATCATAACTAGAAAGAATAATCACTTTAATATCAATACCTCTAAGTTTAAAAGATTTTAAAACTTCTACGCCATCAAAAAGTGGCATATTAATATCAAGCACTAAAACATCAGCCATGTGTGTTTTAGACCATTCTATAACTTCTCTTCCATCTAAAGAATACCCCTCAATTTCTATTTCCTTGGAGGATTTGATAACCGCGTAGATACCCTCTATAAGGATCTTGTGATCATCAGCGATATGAACTCGTATTTTTTTACCCATAATAACTGACCACAAATTTAGTTGAGTGATTCATTGTATACAATACCTTAATCAAGGTAAATTTTATGCTACTTAGAATGGGGGGATTAACTAACCACATTATTGCTAATGTGAATAAAATTAACTAGGGTAGATTTGTGTACAAATATAAAAAAAACCAGGGTATTAACCCTGGTTTATCGCACTTAATATACTAATTTATTAGAATTATCGTAATCTATCCACAGATTTTACGAGATCTTCATCCTTCTTAATCGCTTTATTTGCCATCACAGAGAGCAAAACAACAATAATAGGTGTTAGCATCCCAATACCTTTCTCAGAAAAAACTTCTCCAGGTAAGTTTAGAGATAAAAAAATCAATATTCCTAACAAAAAGAGATTGATTAAAATTATAATTCGTCCAAGTACAAATTGTAACTGTCGCTTTTTGAATTGAAAAATTGAAATAATAGCAATAATTGCTGATGTAATGAAAAGAACAGGAATTGATTTTACTAAAATATTTTTATCACTAAACAAATCAAAGGCAAAAACCTTTGTCTTTGATTGTTCCCATAGTTTGAAAATAAATGTAAAACCTATGGAAAAAAAAATGATTAATAAAAGGTAAATTGACTGAATTCTTTGTATCATTTTATATGGACTTAAAACAAAATTATCAATTTATTTTTAAAAAAGAAATACAATCATTTAAAATATATTGTATATATTTGCCGTCGTACAACCACTCTAATATTATTGTATAGTACTTTCATACAATCTTTATAAAATCAAAAACTTAATTCATTTTATATTATTTTAAGAGTCATAACTTAATTCATTATTTATGTTCGAAATTTCTGAACTAAAAGCAAAAACACTTGCTGATTTACAGCAAATTGCTAAATCTATTGGTCTTACTAAAACTAGCCAATTAAACAAATTAGATCTTGTATATCAAATATTGGATATACAAGCCACCAAACCTTCCAAAGAGAATAAACCTAAACCGGAAAAACCTAAGAGGAAAAGAGTTGTTAAAAAGACATCTTCAGAGAAAGTTACAGATCATCAGTCTAATAATGCTACTTCAAAAGTAGAGGATGCAACTGACCAAGGAAAAACCACTAATATCACAAAAAAGAAAGTAAATACTTTTCCTAAAGACTCTGAAAAAACCACTTTAAAAAGTAATCATGTTGATGGGAAATCAGGTGATAAAAACTTAATTTCAAAGGAAAAAATATCTCAAAACACTCCTAAGACGCCTCATAATCAAAATAACAACAAGAATAAAAATCAGAATACAAACTCTAATAGAGATTCTAAAAATCAACATCATCGTAACCAAAAGAATGGAAGTAGGTATAAAGATCCAGAGTTTGAATTTGATGGAATTATTGAAAGTGAAGGTGTTTTAGAAATGATGTCTGATGGATATGGTTTTTTACGTTCTTCAGATTATAATTATTTATCATCTCCAGATGATATCTATGTTTCTCAATCTCAAATAAAATTGTTTGGACTAAAAACTGGTGATACAGTCAGAGGAAATGTAAGACCTCCAAAAGAAGGTGAAAAATACTTTCCTTTAATACGAGTTTCTAAAATCAATGGTTTAAATCCAAACATTGTTAGGGATCGTGTTTCATTTGAACATCTAACACCGTTATTTCCAGAAAAGAAGTTTAATCTAGCAGAAAAAGGAAGTTCTTTATCTACTAGAATTATTGATTTGTTCTCTCCAATAGGAAAAGGACAACGTGGTATGATTGTGGCACAACCTAAGACTGGTAAAACAATGTTGTTAAAAGACGTTGCCAATGCTATTGCGGCAAATCATCCTGAAGTTTATCAAATTGTTTTATTAATCGATGAACGTCCAGAAGAAGTTACTGATATGCAACGTAGTGTTCGTGGCGAAGTTGTTGCTTCTACTTTTGACGAGCCTGCTGATAAACATGTTAGAGTAGCCAATATTGTTTTAGAGAAAGCGAAACGTTTAGTGGAGTGTGGACATGATGTTGTTATTTTATTGGATTCAATTACTCGTTTAGCAAGAGCTTATAATACGGTTGCACCAGCTTCTGGTAAAATATTATCCGGTGGTATCGATGCCAATGCCCTGCATAAGCCAAAACGTTTCTTTGGTGCTGCTAGAAATATAGAAAATGGTGGTTCTTTAACAATCATCGCAACTGCACTTACAGAAACTGGCTCAAAAATGGATGAAGTCATTTTTGAAGAATTTAAAGGAACTGGTAATATGGAATTACAATTAGATAGAAATATATCCAACAGAAGAATCTATCCGGCCATAGATCTTATTAAATCAAGTACCCGTAGAGACGACCTTCTGTTAGATGAAAAAAATATTCAGCGTATGTGGGTATTGAGAAAATACTTAGCAGACATGAATCCTATTGAAGCAATGGAATTTATTAACGAGAAAGTTAAATTCTCTAAAAACAATGAAGAATTTTTAATTTCTATGAATGGTTAATTTTTATTCATAATAATCAAAAAAGCCGCTACAATGTAGCGGCTTTTTTGATTATTTAGTATATAAAATAATGAAGAAAATTATTGAACTCCATGAAAACCAGCCCTGTTATCCTCGATATCAGATACTTCTTTCAACGCTTCAAAAATATTGACAACCTTGTTTTTTCGATCTTGAGATATACGCTGTCTATTCATCTCATAATTTGGTAAAGTAGGCGCACTCTCTTTATTTGTTACTACAAAGGCAAAAACACCTTTATCTCCTTTAACTTTATTGTATAACTTATTTTCTTCGGCATAATACATTGCCCCAACAACTTTTGGTTCAAAACCTACTCCGGTTATAGATGGAGATTTTAAAGCAATATTATTCATTTCTTTGATGCTAACTTTATTAGCTTTAGCAATTTCGTTAAGAGAGGATCCTTTCATTTTTGACTCAATTATGAATGCTTTTTTCTCATTTAATAAAATTGGTCTGACTCTATTGATCGCTTTTGAGGGATTTATAAGCCCTTTGTTAGTTTTGTTTGTCAATAAAGCAACAACATAGCCTTTGTCAATATCAAACCTTTGAAAATCACCAACATTTGTTTCGCTACCAAAGGCCCATGTAATAATTTGTCTTTGTGGACCCATAAAGCCAGGAATTTTATCATCCATAATTTTTAATCCAACTACGGGTCTAGCCTGATAAGATTTCTCTTTAGCTACATCATAGAAATTGTTTTCTTCTGATGATATATCTAAAGCAAATTTTTCGGCATTTTGAAAAGCTGTATTTTCTGTTTCTTGGGAGGGAATAATTTCTCTTCCAAACGTAACAATCCTTACTCCCTTTTGTCTGTTCTTTTGCTCATCAATTCTTATAACATGATATCCATATTTAGATTTCACAACACCAACTTTACCTGTTTTATTATCAAACATGAAGGAGGCTAATTCAGGATCAAATCTGGGAGAGTTAAATGATAAATTATGACTACTCCACCCAATATTACCTCCATTTTGTTTACTACCATCTGTATTAATCTCATTAGCAATCTGAGCAAATTTCTTTTTATTTCTTCGTACTAGTTTGTATATGCTGTCTATAGAAGCTTTGGCTTGCATTTCTGTTTTTGTAGTTGTAGGCAAGGCTCCTTGAGACCCGACATAAGGAATAAAAATACTACTTGCTTTTACAGAATCTGGTCTAAAAAAAACCTTCGTAATTTTAGATATTTTGAAGTAATTTTTATCTTCATAAGGACCAAATGTATCATCTACATTTCCTGACAAAACTGATTCAGATATAGATTCTGGTAATTCTCCTTTCATAAGATACATTTCTTGCATCGGAATATCAGATATATTTTCTTCAAAAAATAAATTATAATCTTCAGAGTTCTTTAATCCTTGTATGACTATTTTTTGGGCAGTTACCTTATTGATATCATCTCTGTCTTCTAAATAACTTCCAACTTTATTTTTAATCTCTTCCTTATCTTCATCGGTAGGTAAAATATCAAATTTCACATAGGAGATATCTCTGGAAGCTTCTACTTCAAACTCATTAGAATTCTTTTTAATGTATGATTCAACATCCTTTTTTGTTACGGAGACCAAACTGTCTGGAATAGAAGAGTAAGGAATATATACAAATTCTGCACTTACTAAATCATTATCTTCCCTATATGAGTATTCACCTTCTTTTAATGAAGCTCCTAAACCCACTTTAACCAAATTATTATAGGTATCTCTTTTTAAATTTGTAGCTATTTCATTGATGTAATTATTCCAAGCAATCCAAAGGTTTTGATCTTCACTTTCCTTAGTATCTTTTAAAAACTGCATAAAACTATCTTTATCAAAAAGACCAGCTTCGTTTAAAAATTGAGGATTTGTTTGTACAAAAGAGGAGTTGATAATAGTATTTAAAACATCATTTTCTCCAATAGTTACACCAGCTAGTTGAAGTTGTTTAGTATATATTTTTTCTTTTAAAATATTTTCCCAAACAGTTTTAGCCGCTTGCATATCTGATACTCTTCCATTCGTTTTCGTTTTATAGCTGTCTAGTGCTTCTGCATATTCTAACCTAGAAATTGACTCACCGTCTACCTCTCCAACTTCATTTATTTTTGTTGAATCAAAAAAATCTGTTAATGTTGATGGGTCTAGTACAAATGCGAACAATGCTAAACCTATTACTGCTATTAAAGCGATAGAACGATCTCTTATTTTAGATAAAATTGCCATAACATCAATAATTTAATTTTGAATGGGCGAATATACAATTTGCCGATTGAATAAGCAACCAGAAGTACCAGTATTTAAATAAATCATGAAAGAAAAAAAGTACTCTAATAGTCTTTATTAGATAAAATTTCTAAATGGATTTCATCTATTTTAGATGAACTGACATTAAGAATTGTAATTTTATAATTAAAGACAATCAATATCTCATCTTTTTCAGGGATATTTTCTGTATGATGAATAATAAAGCCGCCCAAGGTTTCGTATGCTTCTTCTTTTGGGAAACCAAGATTGTATTCTTCATTAAGATAATCAATTTCTAATCTAGCTGAAAATTTGAATTCAGTTTCACTAATTTTTTCATCTTTTAATTCTTGTACATCATGTTCATCTTCAATTTCTCCAAAAAGTTCTTCTACAATATCTTCAACGGTTATAATTCCAGATGTTCCTCCGTATTCATCAACAACAACAGCAATACTTTTTCTTTTTTTGATTAGATTATTTAATACATCATTAATCATCATAGATTCTGGAACAATCTCTACAGGCAATAAAATTGATTTTATTTTTTCAGGTTTTTTAAATAATTCAAATGCATTAACATAACCAATAATTCCATCTAATGAAGTTTTATAAACTAATATCTTAGAATGTCCACTACTAATAAATAATTCTTTTAATTTTGGGATTGTTTCATGGATATCTACAGCCAATATTTCTGTTCTTGGGACCATAATTTCTCTAGCCTTTACTTTTTGAAATTCCAAGGCATTTTGAAAAATTTGTATTTCAGAGTCTATTTCTTCATCATTGCTGTCTCCTGTTTCTAATTGTTCTGTTATATAATTTTCTAATTCTTCCTTACTAAATTCTGTTTTTTGAAAATCTTTATCTGTTCTAAAAAAAACTTTTAGGAAAAAATCTGAAATTCCATTAATAAAAAAAGAAAACATATAAAGAACCAAATAAAAGAAATATGCAGGTAATGCAAATATTTTAAGTGTTTCATTGGCATATACTCTAAAAATAACTTTTGGAAGAAACTCCGCCATGAAAAGAATAATAATGGTTGAAATAATTGTCTGAAACAATATACTGTTTATGCTAAAAAACTCAACAATTACCTTACCCATAAAATAACTGTAAATTACTAGCGAAATATTATTACCAACAAGCATAGTAGTAATAAATTTTGAAGACTTTTGAGTTAGTTTTGCAAGAATATTAGGAATAAAACCTTCCCGTTTTTTTTCTAACTCTATATGTAATTTATTGGCAGAGACAAATGCAATTTCCATTCCAGAAAAAAAAGCAGAGGAAATAATTGATATAATGATAATAATAAAATCAAACTTCATTTATTGTTTATTTCTCTTCTCTATTTTTTTTCTAAAATACCTTTTCAAGAAGAATATTAATAAAATAAAGATAGAAAAACTAAGCATTAATAATGCTTTTTTTTGGTTGTCTTTCCAAGTAATTATTGATTCAATAAAAAAAATGACAGCAACAATTAAATACCCATACTGTAAAAATTTCCATAAAGTATTCATAATTCATTCTCTTTAGCTAATATATTTCCTTTAGTTTTTTTCGCAACATACTTGTTTAAGTTCTCCATAGACTCAAACCCGATACCTATAATGGTGTCATCAGATTTAGTAAGAATAAAACTTTTTTCTGTAAAAAAATACTTGTTTTTTTGATCCCAAAATAGTTGTTCTGTCTCTAATTTTGATTGGTCAGTATGATTAACAACAACTACATTTCCTTTAATTTCAGAAATAGATGTTTTTGAGTAGGACAACGAATAATCTCCTATAACCGTTATGGAGTCTCTACCATCATTTTCAAAATTAATGATTGTAAGCCCTTCAGGAAACTCATTATATGGATGATTTTTTCTATTCGTAAAATCATATAAGAGAGGAGTAGTTAGTTTAGAAGTTACTCTTCCCGAATCTTTATAGATATGATATGCATCTTTTGCAACAGCAATAGGAAGATTTTTTTCGGCTAAAAAATCTCGAACTTCTTTTGAATCATTAGTACAAGAAAAAAGCATCATTGTAATACATATTACAATGATGCTTTTATTTGTTATTTGACATACTTTTTTCATTATTATTTACCACTCGAAGTAACTCTCACGGACTCGTTAATCCAACATTTTACTTTAAATGGATCTCCTTCTTTTACTCCTTCTGTAAAAATAATCTTTGTAGATGGGAAATTTGCTTTATAATTTCTTAAGAACTTTCTTGCTACAGAACTCATACTTGGATCAACTCTACTTCCCTTTAAAGCCTTATTATAGGCTGCAACAAATGTCATTCTCTTCTCAAATTCATTAGAGCCACACTGGTTTATTGATGAGGCGTACAAACTGGCTATAAATAAATATGCTCTTCCCATATTTGGGTTAAAAGCAATCGCATCTCTTGCCAATTGTCTTGCTTTTGATTTTTGGCCTCTATTTTTGGCTGCCTGAGCAAATTTTAACTTAAAGTTTGCCTTTTTTAAAGGGTCCGTTTCTAATTCAAATGCTTTTAATCTCATTTGTTGAGCTCCTGAGGAATCTCCATTTTTCTCCAATACACCTGCTACAAATGAGTATGCATCTGCAGAAGGTGAAGCTTCTGCGTAGGCTTTTGCTAACTTTTCAAATAATGGATCGTCAGTACATTCTTTATTAAACATTCTGGATACTGCCCTTTTTAACCACTTTTCATCTGTTTTGTTTTCTTCAAAATCTCTTGCGTACAATGGTACCAAACGATCACAAGTTGAAATACCGATTATAATATTATCTAAACCTGACTCTACTTGTCCTAAAGCTTTGGAGTTGACTGTATAAGCCCTTAAATTTTGTTGTTCTCTTTTGTCTAATTCTTGACCTGCCTCAACCTTATCATTTAACTTTTTTCTTTTTTTTGCATAATCTGCTAATTTTTCCCCTACAGATTCTAAAACATCATCATAGGTGTCAAATACTTTTTGCGGGTCAGTATCTTTGTTAGCATCTGTAATTCCTTGAAAATACCTGTAAATATTTTTAACACCCATTCTAGTTGGGTCTATACTATAGGCTAATTCTAAAATTTTAAAAATTTCTTCATTAGAAGCTAAATTGTTTTTGGAGAGAAAAGTTGCATAATCACTGTGAACTTTTGCTGGATCCTTTGTAGGATAATTTTCTAATCTTTGAGTATAGATTCTTTTTATTAAAGCTATAGCCGCTGTTTTATCAGTGGCATTTTTAAACATATTTTGAGCTAACTTATCTCCTAATTTATAAATATTAATGGATAACTTTGGACAATTATCCATTAAATATATCCAGTTAGGAAATGCATCGTCGTACTTTTTAGATTGATAATCTCCTTTAAATAGATTGTACTTTATTGTACATTCTTGATTTGTAACCTGAGCATTTATAACATTTAACCCTAAAAAAAGAATTAGGCTAGCTAATAAAATAATTCGTTTTTTCATTTTGAATAGTATTTGTTAATCAATTTTTCGTTTTTTAAACCATAAATCATTAAGTGATAAACTTAATCTTACATTAAAATAATTTTCTTCTAATAATCCGTTGTCAGTAGTTCCTTTTTTACCGTACTCAAAACCTAGATTTAAATTAGACAATCTGTTTCCCAATGGTAACCCTAATCCAAAAGATATGCCAAGATCATTAATGCTTGTAAAAGTATTAGATGACAGAGATCCATTGACCAATAGTCCAAGCTTCTCATATTTTACACCAGCTCTGTATGTTACCCTTTGCCAGTAACTAGAAATAGAATTTGGTTTTGGTATAAAAAAGCCTCCAGCTGAAATTCTATCAGAGTTTCCGTATCGAAAACTCTCAGCTGTATTGTCTAAATAACCCGTTGCTGATAATGCATCCTGAAATTTATAATCTATTCCTGCATACCACTTATTTACTTTTCCTAAACCTATTCCAACTACGGTCTCTAAAGGTCTATCTAGATTCCCTGATAATGGACCAGAGGATATTGTGTCTCTTGGAGCTTCAAAACCAGAACCACCAATAGATAGTGAATATAAATTTTCAGTTCCTGAAGAACTTAACGAATTCCTTAGTTTAAAGGAGGCACCTACACTTAAATTTAACTTTTTTGGTGTAGTTATTTTATATTGAACTCCTACTTTTAAAGAACCTCCTCTCAAATTTGAATCTTCAACATTTTTACTTGCTAAAGCAACATTTTCTCTTACATTTAATACATTATTCTGAATATTTCCAAATAAAAAGTCAGCTTCAAAACCAATAGAAAAACCTTTAAATACCTTTAATCCGAAACCTCCGTATATTCTATTAATATCTCCAGAACCAGAAAATTGAGTAATTTCAATAGGATCTCCATCTGAATTATTTAACGTATTAATTAAAGAGTACCCTACAGATGAGGTTGGTTGCATTCCAAATGTAAATGACATTTTTTTACTAATAGGAAAAGCTAAGCCAAAGTAACTTAGGTTTGTAGAATTTGACGATTGCTTCGTCTGAGAATCTTTAACGGTTAAGTCATTATTCAAAATTCCAAATACATATGTAGCATATCGTACCTCTGATAAAGAAGCAGGATTGGTAAAGTTTAAATATCTATAACTGCTATAAGCTGCACCAATACTACCCATACTTATTTGCTCAACAGTTCTCGTACCAAATTCTTCTCCGACACCAAAATAAGAATAAGGGGATGATGTCGATCTTTGTGAAAAAGCCTGTGCTGATATAATTACAGCTAAAAAGAGTACTATTTTTTTAATCATTATTGATTGTTAAAAGTCAATATTTTATTTAATCCGTGTAAGAGAAAATTTTGATTGGCAAATATGCCATTTTTTAATTGTTTGAACAAGAATTTTGTGTCTCCCCCTGTTAAAACTACTGTTAAATCATGAAAATTCTGTTCATATTGACCAACAACACCTTTAATCTCATTTACTGTTCCGTTGATAACTCCAGAGTGAATTGACTCAGAAGTTGATGCTCCAATTAAATTAAACACATTGTTTTTTGCTAATTTAGGAAGTTTAGACGTGTGGTTGTATAATGATTTGTAACGCATATCTATTCCTGGAGATATAGATCCTCCTAAGTATTCATTTTTTGAATTAATAAAGTCATACGTTATACAAGTTCCAGCATCAATTATTAAGCAATTTTTTTGTGGATATAAACAAACAGAAGCAGCAACTAAAGCCATTCTATCAACCCCTAATGTTTTCGGGGTAGAATACAAGTTCTTAAATGGGACTTTTGTAGAAAAATCAAGACTAATAAAAAAGGGGATTTTCTGGAGTTCGTTAATGAACTCTAGATTCGTTTCTTTTACGGAAGATAAAATACATTGAGTTATTTTATGATTTTTTAAAATCTCTTTTAGGTATTTCAGGAAGTGATTTTCATCCAAGACTACACATAATTCAATTCTATCTAACTCAAATACAGCTGCTTTAACTTTTGTATTTCCTATGTCAATGACTAGATTCATTCTGCTTTGAAAACTGAATGCCAAAAATACATAGATTTTTGTAATTTTATTTGGTAGTTAATAAAAACTCGCTTTATATTTGCGACCGCTAATAGCGATGGTACCTTAGCTCAGTTGGTAGAGCAAAGGACTGAAAATCCTTGTGTCCCTGGTTCGATTCCTGGAGGTACCACAATTAATCTTTAACATCTCAACGTTTACAAATTTTTTGTAGTTGAGGTGTTTTTTTGTTTCCAAGTTACCAAAGTAACATTATAATAAGATTTTACCCCACAAAAAAATTAAATTTATTTATGTATTATTGCTTAAATAAGACTTATTTAAATTAAAGAAGAAATTTACAAATGAAAGATTTTGAAAATGTGATTGAAAAATTAGAACATATAATTATTGGTTATTTACCAAAAATTATTCTTGCTTTACTTATACTTTTAATATTCTATTTTTTTGCCAAGCTTGTTCGTAATTTAAGTTTAAAAATCTTCAAAAAAACATTCAAAAAACATCATGATTTTGCAAAAACATTTTCGGTAATTGTATATTTTTTATTTCTAATTACAGGTATATTTTTGTCTTTAGAAATTTTAGGCCTAGAAAGTATTTTAACTAAATTAATAGCTGGTGCCGGTATTATTGGTATTGTCGCTGGTTTTGCCTTTAAAGATATAGCATCAAATGCCTTTGCTGGTTTTTTGTTAAATATTCAACGCCCATTCAAACTCGATGATTTGGTAGAGATAGATAGTAATTTTGGAAGCATAAAGGAAATTGGCTGGATTACAACTTCTATAGAAACAATTGAAGGGCAG
>CATISV010000085.1 GCA_949541125.1 Flavobacterium sp. SCGC AAA160-P02 | reverse complement strand
AGATAAAATTGATGGATTAAGAGCCATGGGTGCTGAGGTATACATTTGTCCTGCAAATGTTCCGGCAGATGATCCAAAATCGTATTATGAAGTTGCGAAAAGAATTCATAAAGAAACCCCCAATTCTGTCTATATAAATCAATATTTTAACTCTTTAAATATCGAAGCTCATTATTTGACTACTGGACCAGAAATTTGGAAACAAACTAAGGGTAAAATAACTCACTTGGTGGTTGCAAGTGGAACAGGAGGGACCATTTCAGGATCAGGAAGATATTTAAAAGAACAAAACCCAGCAATTAAAATACTAGGAGTTGATGCAGTGGGCTCTGTTTTAAAGAAATATCATGAAACAGGTGAATTGGATACGAAAGAAATAAAACCCTATAAAATTGAGGGTTTGGGTAAAAACTTAATTCCATCAGCCACTGATTTTGGAATCATAGATGCCTATGAAAAAGTGACTGATAAAGATGCTGCATATAAGGCAAGGGAAATTATTCAAAAAGAAGGAATTTTCCCTGGTTATACCTGTGGTGCTATTCTTCAAGCGACAGTTCAATATGCTAAAAATGGAATGTTTGATGAAAATAGTTTTGTTGTTTTAATTTTTCCGGATCATGGATCGCGCTATATGAATAAGATATATAATGATAGTTGGATGAAAGAACAGGGCTTGTATGATCCAAATTTTCCTCAAAACAAGCCATCAACTTATATTTAAAATAGTTTAATTAGCTTATATTTTTTTTTCGTTAGTAATGAATTAATTCATGCATTATAATTATTTGATTAACTCCTCAAAATTCTGTTACTTTGCCAACTTATATAGTGATTCGCTAAGAAAATGTTTACATTATGACAAACGACCTCTTTAACAGAATAAAAAACGATAAAGGACCCTTAGGAAATTGGGCAGAAATAGCGGAAGGATATTATGTGTTTCCTAAGTTAGAAGGACCAATCTCTAATCGTATGACTTTCAATGGGAAGAAAGTAATTACATGGAGTGTAAATGATTATTTAGGATTAGCGAATCATCCAGAGATTTTAAAAGTTGATGGAGATGCTGCTATAGAGTATGGGATGGCTTACCCAATGGGAGCCAGAATGATGTCAGGTCATACTAATCTTCATGAACAATTAGAAAATGAATGTGCTCAATTTGTTGGAAAAGAAAAAGCATATTTATTAAATTTTGGTTATCAAGGAATAATGTCTGCTATTGATGCTTTGGTTAGTAAAAATGATATTATTGTTTATGATGTAGATACTCACGCTTGTATTATTGATGGTGTTAGATTACATCCAGGAAAACGATTTGTATACAAGCATAATGACATAGAAAGTTTTGAGAAAAACATGAAACGTGCCATCAGAATGGCAGAAAAAACAGGTGGAGGAATTTTAGCTATTTCTGAAGGAGTGTTTGGAATGAGAGGAGAACAGGGGCGTTTAAAAGAAATTGTTGCACTTAAGAAAAAATATAATTTTCGTTTATTAGTTGATGATGCTCACGGTTTTGGAACCTTAGGTGATGGAGGAAGAGGAACAGGTTATGAACAAGGAGTTCAAGACGATATTGACGTATATTTTGCAACCTTTGCTAAATCTATGGCAGGAATAGGTGCATTCTTAGCTGGAGATAAAGACGTTATTCAGTTTTTACAATATAATATGCGATCACAAATGTTTGCAAAATCTCTACCTATGCCTATGGTCAAAGGAGCTTTAAAACGTTTAGAGATGATTCGTACAATGCCAGAATTGAAAGATAAATTGTGGGAAAATACAAACTCGTTGCAATCTGGATTACGTGCAGCTGGTTTTGATTTAGGGACAACACAAACATGTATCACTCCTGTGTACTTAAAAGGGGATGTTCCTGAAGCAATGGCTTTGGTGAATGATTTACGTGAAAACTATGGTGTATTCTGTTCTATTGTAGTGTACCCAGTAATTCCTAAGGGATTAATTCTATTAAGATTAATTCCAACGACATCACATACACAAGATGACATTGATAAGACCATTGAAGCCTTTTCAGCAATACGTTCAAAATTAGAAGGTGGTATTTATAAAAAAATTGCTGCATCTATGATAAAGGAGTAATTCTTATTTCTTCATCAAAGAATTGTTGAATTAGCTAAGTTTTTAAAAGTAGATAATTATTTTTTTCTTCGTTTTCTGCCAAAACCCATTGGTTTTTTATTACTTTTTCTAGAAGAACTTTCAGAATTTCTTCTCCTTCCAAAGCCGCTACCATTTTTATTACCAAAAGTTTTTTTACTACGTTTTTTTCTACCACTAGCTCCACGTTCTTTTTTAGTAATCTCAATATTTACAAATCTACCGCTAAACTCTGGTTGATTAGATGAAAAAGCATTTAATGTTTGTTCTTCAAACTTCTTATCAATTTCAAAGAAGGAAAAAGTATCTAAAATATCAATAGCACCAATTTCTAGGTCATCGGTAATCTTTTGATCATTAATTAGCCCTATTAATCTAGCGGGGTTTAATTTGTCTTTACGTCCAATATTTATAAAAAAACGTGTCATGTTTTTATTTGATCCACCTCTAGTTCGGTCTTTAGTAGATAAATTATTTAAATCGATGGCATTTTCATAATAAGATAAAAAAGAATTGAACTCTAACGAGACAAACTTTTGAATCAATTCTTCTCTTGTTAGTCCGTCTAGTTTTTCATAAATGCTGGGTAAAAAATTTTCAATTTCACTTTTGTTAACCTCTGTAGTTGTTACTTTATCAATTAAATGCATTAATTGATTTTGACAAATTTCTTTTCCTCCAGGAACCCGTGCATGAACAAACTTTTGTTTAATAATACGCTCTATTGCACCAATTCTACCTTTTTCTTTATTGTTTATTAAAACTATGGAAATACCTGTTTTACCAGCCCTACCAGTTCTTCCACTTCTGTGGGTATAGTTTTCTATTTGATCAGGTAATTTATGATTGATAACGTGTGTTAGGTCGTTTACATCCAAACCTCGAGCAGCAACATCAGTAGCAACCAATAATTGAATAGTATTTTTTCTAAACTTACCCATTACAGAATCACGTTGTGCCTGAGATAACTCTCCGTGTAATGCATCTGCATTGTAGCCATCTTTTATCAAATTGTCAGCAATCTCTTGAGTTTCTCTTCTTGTTCTACAGAATATAATTGCATATATATCTGGATTAACATCTGCTATTCTTT
This sequence comes from Flavobacterium sp. SCGC AAA160-P02, assembly GCA_949541125.1. GTDB lineage: Bacteria > Bacteroidota > Bacteroidia > Flavobacteriales > Flavobacteriaceae > Polaribacter. Next base: position 20 of record CATISV010000085.1, on the reverse strand, counting down.
TTAGTATTTGGTATCGAGTT
>CATISV010000084.1 GCA_949541125.1 Flavobacterium sp. SCGC AAA160-P02 | reverse complement strand
TCTTGTTGTCATGTCTAATCCACCAGAGTGGTTCTCGGAACCAATAACTAATATATTTTTATACATGCCAGATTTTATAAATTGATCTGCAGTAGAAATAGCATATATAAAACCAGAACATTGATTTCTAATATCCATTGCTGGACAAGTAGGGATCTCTAAAAGTTCTTGAACTAGCACTCCACTTCCTGGGAAATAATAATCTGGACTAAGAGTTGCAAAAAGAATTAAATCAATATCATTTTTATCAATTCCAGCTCTTTCAATAGCAATTTTTGCAGCTTTAACTCCCATGCTAGCAGTTGTATCACCATCACCTTTTTTTATGTGCCTTCTTTCTTTAATTCCTGTTCTTTCTATGATCCATTCATCAGTTGTATCCATAATCTTTGAAAGATCATCATTGGTTACAACATTATCGGGGAGATATTTACCTAATCCAGCTATTTTTGAATTATACATTTTTTTGGTTTTTATTCAAGTTAAGAAAATTAATTAGTGATTTAAATCTTATTCTAAACGAATGTTACTTAAGCCAATATCCGTGCCTGACTTGGCTTTAACTAAAAAGGCAGAAGTAATATTAGACATATCTATTCCAAGATTTTCAAAATCTTTTAAGCTAATCATATATTCTTTCCAATCGTTACTAACCTCTAATTCTATAGTATTGTCACATTCGATTTCATTATCACACTGACCAATTTTGATTGTTTCCGTTAATCCTGAGTATGACTTTGCAAAAAATGCAAGCTTCATAGCTCCATTAGATTGTCTTGTCATATTATCGGGTTCAATGGAAGAAATTCTAAAATAATCACCTTCATTTGAAGGTTGATATCGAGTCTCATCTCCTTGTGTCCAATTAATTCTCAATGCATCTTCTTGAGCTAAATGATCAGTTTTACTGACTATGAGTCCTCCTACAGATGTTGGAAAACTTGCAACTTGTTTCTCAAGTTCTCCTGAGATTAACCATAAGTCCCATGGAGGCACAGAGGCTCCTTTGCTGAAATAAATACCTGTTGAAGCAATATCAGAATTTTCAAGTCCTGAATTTTCAGATAATAAAGCAAGCTGATCATTGCTTTCATATGTTAGACCATATCCAAGATTAAACAATGTCTCTTTTTTTTCTGATACTAATGCAGATGATGGCCATGTAAAAGATAATTTTCCTTTAAAGTCATAAGAATTATCTGTTTTAAAAAGCATGTCTGCAATACCACCTCCTTCACTTCCAGGCAACCATGCAGCTATAAATGAATCTGAATTATTAATCTCAGGATTAGTCCACATAGGACGACCAGATAAAAATACTGACACAACTGGTATATCCATATTTTTAAATTTCAAAAGGCTATTAGTATCAAACCCCTTTGGTATGAAATCAAGATTTTCTCTATCACCTTGAAATTCTGCATAAGGGTCTTCCCCATAAATTGCAATCACAATATCAGCTGACTCAGAAGTCTCACCGCTTTCTGAAAAGATTACTTCTCCTCCTGCGTCGCTAACAACCTCTTCAATACCACTTAAAATAGATTCTCCATTAGGAAATTCGTCATTTGTATGATTATTACCCTGCCATGAAAGAGTCCAACCACCACTAGCTTTTGAAATACTCGCTGCACCATCACCTATAACTAAAATCTTTTTTGAAGGATCAATTGGTAACACATTATTATTATTTTTAAGTAGTACCATAGACTCCCTAACAGCTTGTCTAGCAACTTCTCTGTGCTTTGGTAAACCTAAAAGACTTTCATCACCTGAATTAGCTCTAGAACTAGGTGGACCTTTCTGAAAAATTCCAGAGGATAGTTTTACCCTCAAAATTCTTCTAACAGCATCATCCAACCTTTCAATTGAAATAGTTCCGTCTTTAGCATGTTGTAATGTACTTTCATAAAGTCCTTTCCAACTATCTGGAGCCATATACATGTCTAAGCCAGCATTTAGTGATTGAGGACAATCAGTATTTACACATCCTGGGACTTGACCATGACCATTCCAATCACCAACAACAAATCCATTGAAACCCATTTTTTCCTTTAAGACATCTGTCAATAGTTCTTTGTCACCATGTAGCTTTCTTCCATTCCAACTTGAAAAAGATGCCATCACAGTTTGAACACCAGCAGGTATTGAGCTATAATATCCTGCTGCATGAACTTCACTTAATTCTTTTTCACTTATCAAAGCGTCACCCTGATCAACTCCATTTTCTGTAGCTCCATCTGCCAAAAAGTGTTTTGCACTAGAAATTACTTTACCATTACCCATAAAGTCATCAGAGCCAAATTTACCTTGTAAGCCAACTACAATTCTATCTCCATAAGATTTAACAATTTTAGGATCCTCAGAAAATCCCTCATAACTTCTACCCCATCTAAGATCTTGAGGAACCGCCAATGTTGGAGCAAAAGTCCAATCATGTCCTGAGACAGTTAATTCATGAGCAGTAATTTGAGCAATTTTTTCAATTAACTCAGGATTATTTGTAGCACCTAATCCAACATTGTGAGGAAAGATTATTGCACCCTTTAAGTTTGCATGTCCGTGAACAGCGTCAATTCCCCATATAATTGGAATGGCTACTTCAACCCCTTCCTCATCTATTGATGCGTTGTAATATTTATCAGCTAGTTCCAACCAGGCATTTGTCTCAGCATAATTTAAAGGACCAGGGGCAGAATTTCCTCCACTTAATACAGATCCTAATCTATATTTTTTTACATCTTCCGGAGTTACTGAATCACTATCACCCTGAATTACTTGACCTACCTTTTGTTCTAAAGTAAGTTT
>CATISV010000083.1 GCA_949541125.1 Flavobacterium sp. SCGC AAA160-P02 | reverse complement strand
GAAGAACTACTGTTATTTCCTCACATCCAAAGCATCCCGTAAGCCATTTCCAATCAACATACAGGCCATCACCAAACTCATAATTGCCAAGCCAGGGATGATGGCTAGAAATGGTTTTCCTAGAATGATATAGTTATAATGATTTTTAATAATGGCTCCCCATGAGGGAGTAGGAGGTTGTGCGCCAATTCCCAAAAAACTCAAACCGCTTTCAATAAGAATTGCTGCTGCAAAATTTGCTGCAGAAATCACAATAACCGGAGCTAATATATTGGGTAAAATATGACGGAAAATAATTCTAAAATTAGAATATCCTAAGACTTTAGCGGCTTCTACATACTGCTGTTGCTTTGTTGTTAAAACTTGACCACGAACAACCCTAGCTACCTCTACCCACATAGTGAGTCCTACGGCAATAAATACCTGCCAATATCCTTTCCCGAGTGCTAAGGTGATTGCAATCACCAACAATAAGGTTGGAATAGACCAGGTAATATTAATCACCCACATGATCAATGCATCTATTTTTCCTCCGTAATATCCTGCGATTGCCCCCACTGAAATACCAATGAATAAGGAAATAAAAACAGCAATAAAACCGATAAAAAACGAAATTCTAGTTCCAATTAGTAACCTGCTTAGCAAATCTCTACCGTACTTATCAGTTCCAAAATAAAAAGTTCTTTCTTTGATGTATTTGCTTGGGTTCTTTTCAATTAAGGATAGGTCAATAGATTTCGTAAATCCATCTCCATAACTTATATATTCTAATTGATTGTCTTTAACAGTGTAGGAGGTGATCGGAATTTCTGAATCAGTCCTTTTTTTACCAAAAAATAAGGATGAAAAAAAGGATTGTTTTGCCTGTTCTTTTGAGGGGATGGTTAACATAGTTGTAGAAAACCCGGGTTCTTTAGAATGGATCTCTAGATGCATTTGATTGGCATTCTGACTATTATCAGGTGCTAAAAGATACCCGAAAACAGCAATGAAACCACAAAAAACGACAAACCAAAAACTAAATAACCCTATTTTGTTTTGTTTGAATTTTTGAATGGCAAGTTTAGAAAGAGATTGTGGTTTGTTTGACATCTTTGTACAAAAGTAAAAAACCTGATAATTTATGCAAATGTATCAGGTCGTTTTGAATGTAAAATTGAATCTATTTTAATTTTTTACAATACCCTCCTGAGAAACATTTAATTTTAACTCACTTAAAACATTTAATGCTTCATAGATGTACATATCTTTTGCTAAATTTTTATGCCAAACAAGTCTTTTGTCCTGTAACTCTTGATTTTCTCTAAAAAGTGATCTCTCATAACTTGGAGAATTAAAAGCTAATCCAGATTCATATTTAAAAACAGTATTAAATTTTTTTGCAAATTCTTCTCTTTCTTTTAGTTCTTTAGTATACTGTTTATAATTTAGAGAGTACGTTGAATCATCTAGCTCATTTTTCAACCATTTAGCATATTCGTCTACCAATTGAAATTTTGGATCTTTATTAATCCTATCTGTACTCATATCTATTACTTCAGAAAGATTACTGTAAGAATTGACTTGTGAATATCTTGCTTGAGGTACTTTATCCCACTTTAAAGCTCCTTCTAAATCTCGTTCTCCATATTTCATATAACTATATCTAGTTGGCATTGAAATATCCGAATAAACACCTTCCACCTGAGTAGATCCACCATTTATTCGATAAAATTTTTGAATAGTCATTTTAAGAAATCCCAGTTCTTTATCATAATTGGGATAAAATTTATTGATGGGTAAAATATTTTGAACAGTTCCTTTTCCGTGTGTTTGATTTCCGCCAATAATAACAGCTCTATTGTAGTCTTGCATGGCAGCTGCAAATATTTCTGACGCAGAGGCAGAGAGTTCATTTACTAAAACAACCAATGGACCATTCCATTGAATTTTTGTATCCAAATCATTTTTTACAATTGGGCTTTCGCCTCTGTATTTGATTTGAACGATTGGGCCTTTATCTACAAATAGACCAGCTATTTTTATCGCTGTATCTAGAGAGCCTCCTCCGTTATTTCTAAGATCTATCAATAAACCTTTAACATTTTCTTCTTTTAAACGTTCAATCTCTTTCTCCATGTCTTTAGCAGAATCTCTAAAGTTTCTATCATCAAAACTAATATAGAATTTTGGGAGATCTATGATGCCATACTTTTTTCCATCTTTTTCTACTACAGATGATTTTACAAAAGTTTCTTCTAATTCAACGATGTCTCTGGTGATGGTAATTACCTTGGTAGATCCATCAATCTTTTTCTTCACAGTCAACAACACCTTTGTTCCCTTGGGACCTTTTATGAATTTAATAGCATCGTCTAATCGCATTCCTACAATATCCATAGCTTCTTCATTTTCTTGTGCAACTTTTAAAATGATATCTCCATCTTCTAATTCACCTTGTTTCCATGCTGGTCCTCCAGAAACCAATTCTACAACGTGTGTATAAATTCCTTTTTTTTGTAAACGAGCTCCAATACCCTCAATTTTCCCCGACATCTCCTGATCAAAAGTTTCCTTAATACTAGGAGGCATATAGGTTGTATGAGGATCAAAAGCTCCAACAATACTATTTAAAAAAGTAGAAAACCAATCTCTGTGTTCTAACTCATCTATTCTAATGTATAGGTTTTCCATTGATTCCATGACTTCAGCTCTGGCTTCTTTTTCGATGGTTTCAAAAGATTTTTTTTGGTATGTATTATCTTTTTTATAGGTATCGTTTTCTATCTCCTCTTTCTCCTGAATCTTATTTATTGTTTGCAATTTTAATTGTTTTCTCCAATAATTAATGAGTTCTTTTTCAGAGGTAGCATACTGTAATTTTTTATAGTCAAGGTCTATGATTTCATTTTTATTATAGTTAAATGGTTTTGCTAAAATAGAACCATAATATTTTTTAGCATTTTTAATTTTACTTAAAAACCGATTATAAACGAGATTGTAAAAGCTAATGTCTGACTTTTTTAATTGATTATCAATTTGATATTTATATTTGGAGAATTCTTTTATATCTTTTTTCGTAAAGTACCTTTTAGAAGGATCTAATCCATCAATAAAACTTGTAAATACCGCTTCTGAAAAATCATCATTTAAATCTTTTTGAACATAATGCCCTCGAGTAAGCATATAGTTGAGGACAGAAATCAAGACTTTGTCTTTTTCTGGATCAGCGGGGATATTTTTATATGAATTTGCTAAACTAACATTACTAAAAATTAACCAAACTGATAAAAAAGGAATCAATAGTTTTGTTTTTATAAACCTTCTGTTTTTCATGTATATAGGATGTCTTGCAATAATGGGTTAAACTTGCCTTTTTTTTAAAATAAACGAATTGCTTAGAATAATTATTCTGCAATTTTAATTTAAATATTAGTGAGTAATTTTTTATATTACCATTACAATGTTACTTAAAAAAGCAATGATATCTTCTTTAAGAAATGTTAAAAAAACATTCATAATAAATTAACTTACATTTGTATAAAAACATTCAGAAATGGCAAACAAAAGACCTTTAATCCTAGTAACTAATGATGATGGGATTACTGCACCAGGGATCAGGGCATTAATTCAAATTATGAATAAGATAGGGGATGTTGTAGTAGTTGCTCCAGATAGTCCACAAAGTGGAATGGGGCATGCAATTTCAGTTGAGAATGTATTGCATTGCAACCCAATTACAATAGACGACGGACCACAGATAGAATATAGTTGTTCTGGAACACCTGCAGATTGTGTAAAAATGGCAATTAATGAAATTTTAAATCGTAGGCCAGATTTATGTGTTTCCGGGATTAACCATGGTTCTAATTCATCGATAAACGTCATTTACTCAGGAACAATGAGTGCAGCTGTTGAAGCCGGAATTGAAGGAGTTCCTGCTATTGGTTTTTCCTTGTTAGATTTTAATTATCATGCAGATTTTAAACAAGGAATAGATTATGTTAAAAGAATCACAATGAGCGCTTTAAATAATGGAATTCCAGAAGGAACAGTATTGAATGTAAACATTCCAAGACTTAAAAAAAATGAGATTAAAGGAATAAAAATTTGCAGGCAGGCGAATGGTTATTGGCGTGAAGATTTTGACAAACGAAAAAGTCCAT
>CATISV010000082.1 GCA_949541125.1 Flavobacterium sp. SCGC AAA160-P02 | reverse complement strand
AGTTTGTGTTGCTGCATTTTGATCAAACCATGCAGGATTGGCAGCTTCTGCAGTCCAAATAGCAGTATTTGGCTCTAAGGTCATGCTTGTGGCTGTAGGTGTAGCTCTAAGATCAGCTAAAGTATACCCAAACCCAAATGCGTAATTATTATCTGAAACATTAAAAGCATTTACATAGGCATTCCATGCTTGTGAAGTTTCTACTGTAACACTATTCCCTGATGGTGTAGGAGTATTTGAATACGTTCCAATTGGAAAAGGAGAAGTTGATTCAGAGTTCGTTGCACCGTCTAATTCAGCAGCTCCACCAAATGACCAATTTGCTAAAACAAAGTTAGCCCCATCTGGACCAGTATCATTAACTCTATAACCCCAGCTATCAACTGTATCCCAAGGCTCACCTGTACCATCAACGTTAATGTCACCATGAACATCAATAACAACTCCATTTTCAAATAATTCTATGGCATCATTTCCATTAATAAACATAGCTCCAGATTCATAATCTGGAGTAAATCCAAAAAATGTATTAAATTTATCTGATTGGTTAGTTCCTACTAGATAAATAAATTGCCCAGCGGTAGCTGAAACAGCAGGAAATGTAAATTCTTGACCATCAGTTCCACCTCCATTATTTGCACTTCCAACCCCGTATAAACTAAGATCATCTATATTGTTTTTAACATACATTTCAATACCTTTTGGACTTGAGCCATTTTTAGCATCAAATACACCTGTAATGATTAATGAGTTCGTTGGAGGACCATATGCATTTCCAGAAACAGCTATAAGTTGATCTGTTACACCAGTTGAAGAAACAGTAATATTTCCATCATAAGTAGCTGCGGAAAGTCCTGCCGCTAATCTTACAAAAATATCTGTTGAAGCCACAGTTCCAGACTGATCTGGAGTAATATTTACTGAACTGGCAAAACCTGTAGCTGTAGTCAATGAAACCTCGTAATTTACCGGAGCTGTTATAGAAATGTCATCTTGTAAAAATAACCCCTCAACTGAAAAACTATCCTCTGGTGATGGACCACCCTCACTTACAATGTAAGTAAAATCATCTAAGAATGCCGTAACTGTTATTTGCGGATCTGCAGCTGTAACTGTACCCGTTAAACTAACTGTTTGACTGTCTGCGCCAGCAGAAGTTACATTAGCATTATCGGTATATGTATCTGGTGATAATCCAGAAACTAGCCTAACGTAAACGGCACCAGAAGCTGTTCCACCAGATTGAGTTAAAGTTACTGATGAACTAAATGTACCTCCCGAAGTTAATGAAACTTCAAAATTTGTAGGTGAAGTAACTAAAACATCTGCAGTTAAATTGATTCCATTTATTTGAAAAATACCCTCTGCAGAAGGCCCAGAACCTTCAAAATAATCTAAACCTGTTACGGCCGATCCTACAGATATTGATGGACCTGAAGCTGAACCAATCCATGCTCCTGGATCATAATCAGTTGGTGCTGTTCTTGGTGAATTTGTATGACTAGTACATCCTGATACTGTAGAATCAGCCCAAACATTCCATTCGGATTCATTCCATGTTGCACTTGAAGTACTAACAGAAGACACTCTTTCAGCTCTACCATCCTCAAATTCATGACAAGTTCCTGAACCATCTTCACCTGGTACTCCAAATATATCAATAGTTTGATCTGTATCGTCAAAAATTGCAATTTGATCATCACCATTACTATCTGCAGCACCACCAGTTCCTGCATTTATATCAGCAGGTATACCATATACGGTTTCAAATTCAGTAGCATTTGCTGCAATTAAGGCAAATGAACCTGAATTTAAAGTCCCTATAGGTGATAAATCGACTCCAGATCCTTGTGGATCAGCATTACCATTAGTCCACCTTCTTAATTCCCAGCCATTTAAATCAACATCAGAATCACTAACATTATAAATTTCGACAAATCGTGCACCAGTGGCACCATTTGGGTCAGCTAATTCAGTAATTATAATCTGACCAAAAGAAAGTCCAGATACAAATAGGGTGATTAATAAAGTTAAAATGTAATTTTTTTTCATGTGTAAAGGGTTAATTTATTTAATAATCATTAAAGATATAAAATATCTTTGAGTTGTCTTTACTTTTTCTAATTAAATAAGCGTTACTATCATAAAAAAAGCAGCCTTTTAAAAGGCTGCTTTTAACAATTCAAATTTTATTAATTCAGTTATTAAAATCGAGACCAACCATTCGCCCAATCTGGAACAGTTGCTCCATCTCCAGCACCTGTTGCTGATCCCTGAGTTACAAAAGATTGATTTGCTCCTGTATAATCTGTGATGACAAATCCAGCTACATTGTTGGTAAATTCAACATTGGTCATGACCAAGTCTCCATTTTCAATTCTTACAGCTGCTTCAGCATCAGTACTTTTAACTTTTACTCCTAAGTCAATTCCATCCGTGTAGAAATTATCTATAGTAAAGTTTCCTCCTCCTTCTTTGAAGTATAGTGCTCCCTCAGTAACAGATCCTACCACAGTAATATTTCTTAAAGTAGCTGTCGTAACTGGAGTCGCATCTCCATTATCTCCATTGTTAGACCCTTCAATTCCTGCTTTAGCACCTCCAGAGATATACCAATATTCACCAGTCCCAGACCAACCATCGGCAAAATCAATGGAATCATCTCCAGAATTTGTTGATACTAAATAGCGTCCATGGACAGTTCCTCCAAAGAATTCGATTCCGTCATCTCCTCCTTCATAAGATTGAACATATTCTACAGTGGTTCCGGATCCTACACCAAATAATGACAGTCCATTGAATTCTTTGGTGCTATTGAATGTTGCTCCAGTATATTCCAACCTCAAATATCTGATCGATCCTGAATTGTCATCAGAAATTGAACCTCCATAGGTTAAATCTGCAACTTCAGATGTTGCTGTAGAACCAACATTGGTTGGAGCTTTCCCGCAAACAACCAATCCTCCCCAGTCTGCTGCAGCTGGGTTATCTGATCCTGAAGTTAACACTACTGGACTACTCGATGTCCCATTGATGAAAATTTGACCTCCCTGAGCAACAGCAATATAAGAGACTGTCCCTCCAGTAGCTTTAATTACAGTTCCAGCTGGTATGGTAAGACTAGCTCCATCCATAATGGTGTAAGCACCTGTTAACTCATATTCTATTGAAGCATCAAGGGTTACATTATCTAAAACATCTCCTGATAATGTCGTTGTAACACAATCCTGACATGAAGATCCACCACAATCTACTCCAGTTTCATCACCGTTTTGAATTCTATCAAAACAAGTGGCTTCTGTAATATTTGTATCATCATCTTTACATGAGAGGACAAATACAATGGTAAATGCTGTAATTAATACTGTAAATAATTGTTTTTTCATTTTTTATATTTTATAATTTTAATTGATACAAATTACCTTATAACATGTTAATTAGGTTTTGCCTGAAAATTATTACTTGGTTAATGCTTTGTAAATTAAAAGTTATAGGATAATGATAATTTAATATTGGACCCTGCTCTAAAAGAGGATACTACAACCTCTTGAATTTCTTGAATCCTCTCTATTGTTGGATTTAATATATTTTTGGCTGACACTCCAATTCCTATTTGTTTGTTGAGTTTTGCTTTGAATATAAAATCTAAGGTTGGAACACCGGAATCAATAATATTTCCTCGTCCATTTTCTGTTGCTAAAGCAAAAATTCTATCAGAAAAGTAGTTGAATGCGATCGTTCCTTGAATACTTTTATGTGCGCTATATTCTTTTAAAAATGACAAATCTGCATTGAGGAGTAATTCAGAAGCTCCTGTGAGTGCGCTTTCTGAAAAAGAAAAATCAACACTCAAAGGAAATCCAGCTGCTGAGGTTTCATTGATTACTTTTTCTTTACTAAGGTCTTGATTGGTATTTAAGTATGAAATATTAATTCCTCCAGATAATTTGGTCTTCAAGACCTTATCTTCTGTATCGACTTCAGTTAACAATATATTTTTTCTTAGTTCTAATTCTGTTCCATATACCGTGGCTAGATCTCCGGAATTTACCCAGCTAACATCATTTGATGCAGAATTGATGGTGATTTTATTGATAGGATCATTGATGAATCTTGAAAAGACTCCCACAGAAATTATTTCTTCAGATTTTGGGAAAAAATCCCATTTTAAATCAAAATTATAGTTGGTAGATGTATACAATGCAGGATTCCCAATTGTTGAAAGTGTTGGAGTCTCATCATATTGAAAAGGAGCTCTTTCTTTGAATTGTGGCAATGTATAAGTTTTACTTGCAGCAAATTTTAAATTTTGTTGTTCATTCAATTCATATTTAAGAGAAACGGATGGGAGTACTTCAAACTGATCTAGCTCATTGAATCCTGTGGTAAGGGAAGTATTAAAATTTAGCGATTGATTGATTTGCTCCACTCTCAACCCAAAAATTCCGGTGAATTTGTCTGAAAAAACATATTCTAGTGTTGAATAACCTGCATGAATGTCTTGATTTGCTCCATAAGATTGAGGCAATAAAACATCCGTTCCTGTTCCTAATCCTCCTCTAAAAGTTCTGATATCAAAAAGTCCAGCATTAAGGTTTTCTTGATTAAAATAACTGTCCAAATCATAGATATCTAAGATGAGTGGTTGAACCACCGCATTTCCTCCACTATTGTTAATTCTAAAATTAAATTGAGTGGCTTCAAAATCAACTGATTTGATTCTCCCATTATATCCAAAGGTTAGTTTTGCAAGAAAATCATCATCTTCGTTCTTTTTGAATTTGTACACTGTAGAGAAATTAGCGGCTAGTTCTTCTTCCTCTAAATCTAAAAAGAGTCTGTGATTGTCTGATTGATTCAATGTTTGTTTAAATGATTTTGGCCCCTCTGGGAGATTCCAATCGTCAGGAGTTAGCAAATATTGTCTTCGGTTTGGAGTCGAATTCTTTACATAGTTATAAGCTCCTCCCCAATTAAGTTCAAAAGATTCAGAGATTTTATGAGTTCCTAAGAGTTGATGAACAAACAATTCTGTTCGATCAAAAATAGCTCTCTGTAAATAGGCTCCTCCCTCTGGAGCATAATCAAAAACATCATGAATTCCATTATATTCCTCATGCTTTTGGCTAGAGGTATTGATCATTAAAGCATTGTATTTGATTTCATTCCTCTTGTGCTTTAACCTTACATTCCCCATGGCAGTTGTATTCGTCTCATAAACGTAGCTTTTAAGATTGTAATCTCTTCTTGCCACACCGGATGTATTGATACTCCCTCTAGAAATTCCTTCATTAAATCTATAGCCATTATCGAATGAAACGACACCAAAAAAACTCAACTTTGTTTCTTTTCCAAGCTCATAAGAATCTCCTGCTTTTATAGATAATGAAGTATTGATGGGTGTTGACGATTTTTCTCGATTCCAACTAGTAGTAAAGTTATAGTTATTTAAAGGGAATGATGGAATTCCTATGTCATAAAAACCGGATTTATTAGGTCCATCATTTAAATAAAAAACATCTTGGGAATTTGCTTCAGAATTGATCCCTGAACCTATTGTGATTTCAAAAAATCCTTTCCCTGTATATTTTTTTGAAGAAATCTCAATATTTGCGCCGCTGAAGTCACCATAATTTTTGGGATTGAAGGTTTTGTCAATTGAGACAAATTCAATGATATCTGTAGAAAAAATATTAAGATCTATATTTTTTTTTGAGGAATTGTTAGAGGGTAAAGGAAGTCCATTTAAAGTACTCATATTATATCGATCCCCTAGACCTCTCACAAAAATCGTCCCAGAACCTTGTTGTTTTGAGATTCCTGTAGTTTTGGTTAATGCAGTGGCAACATTACTCACTCCTTTTTTACTTAACTCCTCTGATCCAATTTTCTGATCGATGGTAACCGCTTTTTTCTGTTCAATTAAAAGAGCGCTTTCTTTTTCTTTACTTGTGACTGCTCTAAGTTTGACTTCCTCTAAAGCAACTCCTTCAGAAGCCTCCAAGATGGCATTCGCAGTGGTTGTTTCATTTGATTTAACAATGACATTTAAGTCTAATTGTTGATACCCTAAAAAACTAAAAACTAACGTATAGGTTCCAGGTTCTACTGTTAGAATGTAATTTCCATCTAGATCAGTTTCTGTTCCTATGGAAGTTCCTTTAATAATAACACTAGCAAAAGATAAAGGCTCATTGTTCATTTCTTTGTCCAATAATATCCCCTTGATAGTTCCTTTCCCTTGTGCAATAGTCATTTGACAAAATAACATTGTTAAAATAAAAATCGAATTCTTCATTGATGCTTTGATATGTTTTTTCAATGCAAAAATGCTGCTACATTGTAAAAAAATTGTTACTCGTGTATTATGGTTCGGTTATAGCAATGTTAACAGTGTGTTATTTCATTAAATGATTGTTAAAGTGTTCTTTTTTTTGTTGTATAATCGTTACTTTTGATGGTATCATAAGTAAAGTATGAATAATGAATAATCGTGATCTTAAAATTTTGTTAGTTGACGATGAACCGGATATTTTGGAAATCATACAATACAATCTGAAAAATGAAGGATATCAAATTTATACTGCAAATAATGGGCAGGAGGGGTTAACAAAAGCAAAAAAAATAATCCCTCATCTGATCATTTTAGACATCATGATGCCAGAGATGGATGGTATTGAAGCCTGTGAAAAAATCAGATCTGTAAAAAATTTAGAAAATACCATCATTGCTTTTTTGACCGCTAGAGGCGAGGATTATTCTCAAGTTGCTGCGTTTGATGCT
>CATISV010000081.1 GCA_949541125.1 Flavobacterium sp. SCGC AAA160-P02 | reverse complement strand
TATCGTTTTAAAAAATCTTTTTTGGTAATTTTTAAAAGAGAACAAAACTCTAAGGTATCTATGGTTTTTACTTCATTGGGAACAATCATTACATCATAGGAAAGTTGATTAGCAACTAAAAGCTCTCCATTTCTGTCATAGATATATCCTCTTTCAGGAAAATCAAATTTTATTTTCACTGCAGAAGTTTTCACCGGACTAAGTTTACGACCTTTTACTATTTGTAGTTGGTATAATCTTCCTATAAATAGAATTCCAATCGTTGTAATTAAAAAGTATAGTAAAAAACTTCTTTTCATTTTTTAATTGAGTGTCTTTTTCCTAAAGATATAGGATCCTAAAAAATAAAGCAATAAAGTAAAAGTACTTGAATACAAAGTATTTAATAATACGATATCCATATTTTGAAAGCTAAAATTATCCAAAGAAATTAAAATAAAGTGATGAATGACTGTTAAAGTTACTACATAATTAAACACTTGACCAAATGCTTCTGATTGAATATTAAATAATAAGAAGTCTATATTGCTTTTCTTGAAAAATAGTTTGATGAAAAATAAGCGGAAATAGACAACAATTAAAAGAGAAAAAGCATGAATTCCTCCAGTATCGCTAAAAAAATCTAATGTTAAACCGTAAAAAAAAGTAATAAGCAATACTATAAACCTATTTTTATATAAAGGAAATATAAATATAAAAGCTACATATAAATACGGATTAATAGAACTGAAAAAATTAATATTATTCAAGACAAAAATTTGTAATATAAGTATAAATACAGTCCCAAAAAATACACTAAAATTATTCATCATTACTGTTGTCTAGTTCTCTAATTTCTTCTTTATCAAAGTCTTTAATCACATAAATGTTTTTTACATTACTCATATCATTAAAAAGTTGAATATTAACCACTCTTTTTATACTAGATTGTTGTTCAATATTAACAACCTTTCCAATTAAAAGACCTTCCGGAAAAATTGAAGACCTTCCCCCTGTAATAATTGTATCACCTTTTTCTATAATAGCTTGTCTTGGGATATCTAATAACTGAACTATATTATAATCAAGTCCATTCCATTCCAAGCTTCCAAAATGGTTCGAATTTTTTAATTTTGCGTTTATCTTGCTGTTTTTGTTTAAAATGGATTGAACTCTAGAATAATTAGTGGAAATTATTTCTGTAATCCCAAGGATTCCTTTACTATTAATCACAGCCATTTCACTAAAAATACTATCTTTTTTACCCAAATTAATAGTTAGAAAATTATAGTTACTGGAATATTGATTTTTTTCTATGTTGCCACTGGTATATGAATATCTTTGTTTAATAAGACTACTGTCAATAATTTTACCAACATGTATTGAATCTAAAATTTGAAGAATTTTTTCATTCTTATTTTTTAGAATAAGGTTTTCCTTAGCCAGTTTAATGTTTTCCTCCTTTAAATTAAAATAAGCTTTAATTATAGATACTTTATTATAGAAACCACCCGTAATTGAATTTGCAGAATTAACAAATTTACTTTTATGGAAACTACGATTATTTAGTATGAGGTTAAGTGCAATAAGCTCTAAGAGTAAAAAAAACAAAAAAAATCGGTACTTCTGAATATAATAGATAAGTTGCTGCATAAGAAGTAAAGATGCCTTGGGTTATTTCATTAAGATACTTTTGTATTTATCTAACTCTTTTAAGGCAATTCCTGTACCTCTAACGACGGCTCTAAGAGGATCTTCTGAAATATATACTGGTAAGTCTGTTTTTCTTGAGAGTCGTTTATCTAAACCTCTTAACATCGAGCCTCCTCCAGCTAAGTAAATTCCTGTATTATATATATCAGCGGCTAATTCTGGTGGAGTTTTAGACAGTGTTTCCATGACAGCATCTTCAATTCTTAAGATTGATTTATCTAATGCTTTTGCAATTTCTCTATAGGAAATTTGAACCTGTTTGGGTTTTCCACTTAATAAATCCCTTCCTTGAACCAACATTTCTTCCGGCGGATTTTCTAAATCTTCTGTAGCTGCCCCAATTGTAATTTTTACTTTTTCAGCAGTTGTTTCTCCAATATATAAATTATGCTGTGTCCTCATATAATACATAATGTCATTGGTAAACAAGTCTCCAGCAACTTTCACTGATTGGTCACAAACAATTCCTGCTAGAGCAATAACTGCAATTTCGGTAGTTCCACCTCCAATATCAATAATCATATTCCCTTTTGGCTCCATAATATCTATTCCAACACCGATTGCTGCAGCCATAGGCTCAAAAATTAAGTAAATTTCCTTAGCATTCATATGTCTAGCAGAATCCTGAACAGCTCTTTTTTCTACTTCAGTTATTCCAGAAGGAATACAAATAACCATTCTTAATGCAGGAGGAAAGAATTTCTTTTTTATTGCAGGAATCTTCTTTACAAATTCCTTAATCATTTCTTCTGAGGCTTGAAAATCTGCAATAACACCATCTTTTAAAGGGCGAATTGTTTTAATGTTTTCATGTGTTTTTCCTTGCATTAAATTAGCTTCTCTTCCAGTAGCAATAATTTTACCTGAGGTTCGATTTCTTGCGACAATAGAAGGACTATCAATCACAACTTTTCCATTGTGAATAATAAGTGTATTTGCCGTCCCTAAGTCGATGGCAATATCTTCTGTCATGAAATCAAAAAAGCCCATAAATGTTATATAAATCTAAAATTTAGATGAATTCATACAAATCTAGTAAAAATAAGCTAGTAATCAAGTTGATTTTTAATGTTTAAAATGTCTGGTTCCAGTAAATACCATAGAAACATTATTTTTATTACAATAATCAATGCTTAATTGATCTTTAATGGAGCCTCCAGGTTGAATTACACTCCTAATTCCTGCATTACAGGCAATTTTCACACAGTCTGGAAAAGGGAAAAAAGCATCACTTGCCATAACAGCCCCTTGTAAATCAAAACCAAAATTTGTTGCTTTTTCTATGGCTTGTCTCAATGCATCAACTCTACTTGTTTGTCCTGTTCCACTGGCAAATAATTGCTTATCTTTTACTAAGACAATAGTATTAGATTTTGTGTGTTTACAAATTTTGGATGCAAACAATAAGTCTTCTAATTCTTTGTCAGAAGGTTTTTTACTTGTGGCATATTTGAGATCTTCTAAGCGATCAGTTTTAAAATCTTTATCTTGAACTAATAATCCATTCAGTGAAGTTCTTACAATTTGATTGGGTAACTCTATCTTTTTTTGAATTAATAAAACTCTATTTTTTTTTCCTTTTAAAATAGTTAAGGCATCATCGTCATAAGAGGGTGCAATAACAACTTCGCAGAATAAAGTGTGAATTTCTTCAGCAGTGGTTTTATCCATGTTGGTGTTTGAAATCAAAATTCCTCCAAATGCAGAAATAGGATCTCCAGCCAACGCATCAATATATGCTTGTGAAATTGTTTTTCTTTGAGCAAAACCACAGGCATTGTTGTGTTTTAAAATTGCGAAAGTAGGATCTTCCTGAGTAAATTCACTCATTAGATTTACAGCAGCATCTATGTCAAGCAAATTATTATAGCTTAATTCTTTTCCGTGAAGTTTAGTAAACATAGCATCTAAATCCCCAAAGAAATAGCCTTTTTGGTGCGGATTTTCACCGTAACGCAAAGTTTTAGAAACTTTTTCACTTGCCTTGTATACAACTTCATCTTCATTAAAGTAATTGAAGATTGCGGTGTCATAATGTGATGATATATTGAAAGATTTAGCAGCGAATTTTTTTCTATCAGAAATAGAAGTCGAGCCTTCTCCTTTTTCGTAAAGCTCTAAAAATTCATCATATTGATCCATTGATGAAACAGTAAAAGTATCATTAAAATTTTTTGCAGCTGCTCTAAT
>CATISV010000080.1 GCA_949541125.1 Flavobacterium sp. SCGC AAA160-P02 | reverse complement strand
GGTTATAGTATTTAAACGCCAAAGGATTGTTTGATTCCTTTCCTTCAAATTTTATAGGGTCTATTCCTTTAAAATACTCTTTTGTTATCATTTTAGGATTATTTATTTTTTAAAATTAGCTCTAATTCTTTTTTCCAATATTGATATGCTTCTAAATATGGGCCCTTAATTTTAAGGGGCATATAGGTCATTACATGATCGTTTTTTGTAATATTTTCTCCAAAAGTATCAAAATCACCATCAATTAATCCAGCAGCTCTGGCAGCACCTACAGCTCCAGTAGTATTGTATATTTCTATTTCGTGCCCAATTAAAGTAGCCACAGTATTTGCAAAAATTTCAGATCTAAATAAATTATCATTTCCTGCACGGATAACATGAATATGGGCATTATCATTTTTTAAGATTTCCATTCCGTAAACAAATGAAAAAGCTATCCCTTCTAGAGCTGCTCTATATAAATGTCCGTGACTGTGTTTGTTTAAATTAAGGTTACAGAATTGTGTCCCTATATTTTTATTATTTAACATTCGTTCTGCACCATTACCAAAAGGAATAACCGCAACACCATCAGAACCTATAGCGATTTTAGAGGCCTTTCTGTTCATGTTTTCGTAAGAATTTTCAACGCTATGGTTTCGCAACCATCGGTATTGGATCCCAGCGCCATTAATGCACAATAATTTACCAACGGTTGGATTTTCTTTGGTATAATTTACATGAGCAAAGTGGTTGATTCTTGAGGATTCTTTTGAGCTTAGGTTATTTGTAACAGCATAAATCACACCAGAGGTTCCTCCAGTTGCAGCAACTTCTCCGTGATTAAATACATTTAAAGACAAGGCATTATTGGGTTGGTCACCAGCCCGATAGGTTATTGGGATCCCAATAGGTAGCCCTGTTTGATTAGACGCTTCTTTGTTTGTCTCACCTTGGTTACTGAAATTAGAAACGATGTCTGGAATTAAACAAGGATCAATACCGTAATGATCTAATAACCAATTAGCATTTGTATCACTTTTATAATCCCAAATAATCCCTTCTGATAGACCATTTTTTGTTGTACAGATTTGGCCTGTTAACTTATAGGCAATATAATCTCCAGGAAGCATAAATTTATGAATTTTATCATACAATTCTGGCTCATAATCTTTTACCCATTTTAGTTTAGATGCGGTAAAATTTGCTGGAGAATTTAATAAATGAGACATACATTTATTTTCTCCCAACTCAGAAAAAGCCATATTGCCAATTTCTACAGCTCGGCTGTCACACCAAATAATAGAATTTCGTAGAGGATTTCCTTTAGAATCTACAACTACTAGACCGTGCATTTGATATGAAATGCCTATTCCAGAAATTTTTGAGGGTTCAATAGCAGTTTTTCTAATAATTCTTTTGATGGCAGTGCAACTATGTGTCCACCACATTTCTGGATCTTGTTCTGCCCAATCGTTTTGATGAGATATGATTTGCATCTCATTTTTTGGTTCATGAAGACTAGCTAAATTTTTCCCTGTAACTGCATCAACGATGGCCACTTTTACAGATGAACTACCAATATCTAATCCTAGATAATACATTGTTTTTTGACGTATTTTTTATCCTTTATCAAAAGTATTTTAAAATTAAAAAAAGAAATATTAAAAATGGGGCAATTACTAATAAACTTGAAGCAATATTTTAGGCGATAAAGTTTAGTTTGCTAAAAGATTTGTTTAAAATAGTAGTGTCATCAACTTGTAGCCATGAATTTAAAATTGTTGCATAAATAGATCTAAAATCTATTGTATGAATCAAATCTCCATTTTTATCTAATTGTAAAAGGTTTGGTGCATCGTTATAAATTCCTTTTTTCTTTAAATTTTCTCCTATAATAAATACATTATTGGCAGCTCCATGATCTGTTCCTCCAGCAGCATTTTGTTGTAAACGTCTTCCAAATTCAGAAAAAGTAATCACTAATGTATCTTTAAAAGTATTGTTTTGTTTTAAGTCGTTTATAAAGACCTCCATAGATTCACTGTAGGTACTTAATAATCTTTTCTGTCTGAGTTTTTGATTAGCATGTGTATCAAATCCTCCCATAGAAACATAATATACAGTGCTCTCTAAATTTGAATTAATGAATTCAGCCGTTGTTTTTAATTGTTTTCCGAAAGGGTTCTTGGGGTATTCTAGGGAGCTTTTATAGGTTTTGGAAGTCTCGTAAATATATGTAGCAGAAGACTTTGCCTCTATCATAGTTTTATATAAATATCCTAAATTATGTTCACTTAAATGGGCGTCGCTTTGATGCTTTAAAACTTTTTTAAAATAAGGGGTTCTCGTATTTGTAAACAAATTTCGTGGGTTTTTTGTGGCAATACCATTTATGTTTTTTCCTTTCATAATTAAAGATAAACTATCATCTAATTCAATTCCTGTGTGAGGTGTTTTACCATATATATCGATATATCTTCCAAGCCAGCCTGTATCTAAATATTCAGTAGAATCACTAGCTGTTTGCCAAATATCTGTAGACCTAAAATGAGACCTATTAGGATTTGGATAACCAACATTATTAATGATTGATAGATATCCTTGATCGAATAGGTTTTTTAAAGGAGCCAAGCTTTGATGAAATCCCAGATCGTCGGTAAGTTTTATAATCTCATTTTTAGGAATCGAAATTCCAGGTCTTTTCCTGTAATAAATATCATTTGTGTAAGGAATAATTGTATTTAGGCCGTCATTTCCTCCAGACAATTGAACAATAACTAGTTTTTTATACCCAAGAGATTCCTTGGCAACTTTTTCAAAGGCTTTCACAAAATTTGGCACAAAAAACAAACTGCTTGCTAAGGTGCTTTGTTTTAAAAAATTCCTCCTTTTCATATTTGATTAACGATTAGTTTACTGTATTTATTAAAGTCTACTATTTAAAAATTTAACAAAGTTGGTATTCAGGAACTGACATTAACTGAATACAAAAATTTTTATTAGATTTTATTTCTAATGAATTTAACAAAGCCTCCGTGTCTTTGTCTAGTCTAGACATAATTAATAAATTGCTTAATTGACTGGGACTTAAATTTCCATATTTTTCAGAAAAAATATCCCATCGTTTGGTTGTTTTTATATATCTGCTTCCTTTTTTTGCATTCTTATAATATTGTTCAAATGAATCTTCAAAAGCACCTTTTTCTTCTAAATTGATCACAGCATCATTTAAAATCAACGATGCTAGTTTCATTCGAAACATTAAGGTATTAGAATCTATCCAGTTTTTATCTCCTTTCCATCCGGAAACATTTTCTGGATACAATAATACTTGCCCC
>CATISV010000079.1 GCA_949541125.1 Flavobacterium sp. SCGC AAA160-P02 | reverse complement strand
TAGATGGATTTCAAAAAATGAATGAAGAACGTATTTCCAGTGGAGAAGAAGAATTTAGAAATCCTAGAAATACTGCCAGTGGAAGTTTAAAGTTACAAGATAGTGCAGAAGTTGCCAAAAGACCCTTAGACTGTTTACTATATCAGGTAGTTAGTAATGAAAGAAAATATTCGACACATTTTGAGAGTCTAGAAGCGGCTAGGAAGGTGGGATTTAAAGTTCCTGATACAATTGTTCTCGCGAATTCTATTGACGAGGTTTTTGATTTTGTGAATTATTGGGATCAAAAACGTCATCATTTAAGCTATGAAACAGATGGAGTTGTGATTAAAGTAAACAATCTACACCAACAAGAAGAACTAGGGTATACCTCTAAATTTCCTCGTTGGGCAATTGCGTATAAATTTAAAGCAGCACAGGTACAGACAGTATTACAAGAAATTACATATCAAGTAGGAAGAACAGGAGCCATTACCCCAGTAGCAAATTTAGTACCTGTTCAATTAGCAGGAACAACTGTAAAAAGAGCTTCATTGCATAATGCAGATCAAATAGAGAAATTAGATATTAGACTTAATGATACTGTTTTTATTGAAAAAGGAGGTGAGATTATTCCAAAAATTATTGCTGTAGATCTTTCAAAAAGACCCGAAAATTCACAGTCTACTGTTTACGCAACCCATTGTCCAGAATGTCATTCAGAACTTATAAGAGCGGAAGGAGACGCCAAACATTATTGCCCCAATACTTATGGGTGTGCTCCTCAAATTACAGGTAGAATTCAGCATTTTATCAGTAGAAAAGCAATGGATATTGATGGTTTAGGAGGAGAAACGGTAGATTTATTACGAAAAGAAGGCTTAATTGAAACTTACGCAGATTTGTATGATCTAAAAATAGAACAAATTATCCCTTTAGAAAGGATGGCCGAAAAATCAGCTCAAAATATGATTGATGGAATTCAAAAATCTAAAGAAATCCCATTTGAGAAAGTACTGTTTGCTTTAGGAATTAGATTTGTTGGAGAAACGGTTGCTAAGAAGCTAGCAAAACATTTTACATCGATAGACCATCTAATGGCAGCAAGTTTTGAAACCTTGATTTCTGTTGATGAAATTGGAGATAGAATTGCAGCAAGTATTCTAGAGTTTTCAAACGATTTAGGGAATATACAGCTTGTCAATAGATTACAATCACATGGAATTCAACTGCAAGTTTCTGAAGAAGATTTGATAGGGCAAACAGATAAATTACAAGGAAAAGTATTTGTTGTTTCAGGTGTTTTTCATCAAATGAGTAGAAATGAGTTAAAGAAAGCTATTGAAGACAATGGAGGTAAGGTGAGTTCTTCTATTTCTAAAAAAACAAATCATATTATCGCAGGAGACAATATGGGACCAAGTAAAAAAACAAAAGCCGAAAATTTAGGAATTGAGATTATTTCTGAAGATGATTTTCTAAAGATGATTTATTAAGGTAGAATTATTAGACAATAATTGTTTTCCCTGATGAAGTTTTACGATTATTTTCATCAAAATAAAAATCAATTCTACCTAAATTAATACCATAGGCTCCTACTTGATTGACCAGCATATTTTCATCATTTAAGTTTTTGACGACGGTTGGTTTTGGTAAAAAGGTGTGGGTATGTCCGCCAATAATTAAATCAATATCTTTAGTTACAGCGGCCAATTTTATATCTGATACAATTTTAGGGTCTTGATAACGGTAGCCCAAATGAGACAAACAGATGACCAGATCACAAGCTTCTTTTTCCTTTAATTCTCTGGAGATATCTTGAGTAATTTCAATAGGATTTATATATTTTGTTTCTTTATATAGAACAGGGTTTACCAAATCTCGCAATTCTACCCCTAGTCCAAAAACGCCAATTTTAACACCTCCTTTAAAAAAGGTTTTATAGGGCTTTATATGGCCATCTAATACCGTATTTGTAAAGTCATAATTTGCACAAACAAAATCAAATTTTGCATTAGGGAGCTGTTTGTATAATCCGTCAATAGAATTATCAAAATCATGATTTCCCAGGGTTGCGACATCATATTGTAAGAGGCTCATTAACTTGAATTCAAGTTCACCACCAAAATAATTGAAATAGGGAGTCCCCTGAAAGATATCTCCA
Organism: Flavobacterium sp. SCGC AAA160-P02; assembly: GCA_949541125.1. Taxonomy (GTDB): domain Bacteria; phylum Bacteroidota; class Bacteroidia; order Flavobacteriales; family Flavobacteriaceae; genus Polaribacter. The sequence continues at coordinate 1,045 of CATISV010000079.1, read as the reverse complement.
GCATCTAGCAATAGCGTATTAGGATTTTCCTTTCTAATGTTTTCAATCATACTGGCTCTTCTGGCAATTCCACCCTTGTTTGAATATCTATGATGATCGGCTCCAAAGGGCTCTATTTGACTATGTGTGTCATTGGTGTGAAGAATGGTGATATGCTTTTGTTTTGTTTCACAAGCCTGTAAGGCGAATCCTCCTACACTTGCAAGGGCTAAACCAGCTGAACTTTGTTTGATAAATGTTCTTCTCTTCATTGTTAATTCATCATTAATTTACAATAACTCTATTATCTAATTGTGATATAAGGGTATCTTTGCTTTTAAAATAGTCTATAATTGCATCTCTAATTAAAAAATTACTATCGTACAAGCTTTCCGGATTTGCAAAGAAGTTCATTCCATCTCCTCCTTTTTGTAGATAATTTGAGGTAGCTACAAAATAGGTTCTATCATTTTGAATAGGTCTTCCATTAATAAGCACTCTATACGAACCATTTTTAACAACCAATTCAATATGTTTTGATAATGGGTTGGCGATATTTTTTTCTACAAAATACGTAAATAAATCTTCTATTTTTTCAGGTTTTAATTCAACAACAACCAATGTATTATCAAAAGGCATCAATTCAAAAGCATTAGAAACAGTTACCTCTCCTTTTATGATGGCAGCCCTGATTCCACCATAATTAGACATCAAAAAGTCTACCGTTTTTCCTGTTTCCTCGTAAAAAAGTTCATTGGATTTTTGATAACATAAATCAGCAACTAAATTTCCAAGGGTACTTTGAAGGCTTCCATCAGTCCTATCTAATGTTGAAGGTGCATAGGAAAGAACTCTAGAAACCTCTTCAGTCATTTTATACTTATACGGAAGAAATTCATTGATGATAGAACTATCTTGTTTGATCTCAGGATTAATTTCAATTGATTTTGCATTAATTTTAGCAACTTGCAGTGTGCTTTTTTCACAAGCAATACATAGAAGGGCTGTTAGAAAAAGAATCCAACCATTTTTCATCAGAACACGATTCGTTTTAGTTACATTTGTG
>CATISV010000078.1 GCA_949541125.1 Flavobacterium sp. SCGC AAA160-P02 | reverse complement strand
GCTCTTCGATTTGTTTTCCACTCCGAGTAATCTGCAACATCGGCAATCATTGCCCATAGAAGAGGGATAGTTATTCCATAAAAGAAGCCGTGAAATATTTGTGCCAAAAATATAAGTCCTATTGAATTTGGAGAAAAGAAATAAAAACATAAAATAAAAAGGGTCGATATAAATAAAAAGATTCCAAATATATTTCTTTTTCCATAGCTATCCGCAAGTCTTTTTGAAAGCCCAATTCCCAATATCATAAAGACAATCCCTCCTGCGTTGAACAGACCAAATCCTGCAGAAACCGGATCATTTCCGAAAAAATTGACTCCAATATTTGATAATGACTCTAATATAGGACTGATAAAATCAGTAAGACTATTTTTATCTACGAAATTTTGAAAATAATAAACATAAGAACCTCCTTTCATAGCTAGTGTTATAAAGGTTAAAGTGGTTAACACCAACATTATCAACCATGGTTTATTTTTCATTAAATCTGTTAAATCTTCAAGAATACTTGACTTTTGCTCAGGTTTGGGTATAATTCTTTCTTTGGTTGTAAAAAAGGTAATTAGTAACATGATTGTACCAATAACAGCTAACCAGGTCATCACTATTTCTATCCCAACAGCTTTGTCTCCTCCTCCTGCAGAAATAATAATTGGCAGCATAAAGACTTGGACAAAAAATTGAGCAAACATGACTGCGACAAAACGATACGATGAGATACTGTTTCGTTCTTTCATATTACCAGTAATAACTCCACTTAAAGCAGAATATGGTAAATTACTAGCCGCATAAAGTAGCAATAACAGGGTATAGGTAACGATTGCATATATCACCTTTCCTTGGTAAGCAAAATTGGGAGTACTAAACGCCAGAACAGAGATAATTCCTAATGGGATCGCTGTCCATAATATCCATGGTCTAAATTTACCCCATTTTGAATTCGTTCTATCAGCAATTGCTCCAACAATAGGGTTAAATCCAAAAGCTGCGATGGTACCAACAATAAACATAATTGCTGTGGCATCATTGGCTTCTAATCCATAAATATCTGTATAGAAATAAGCGAGATAGGTCATTAAGGTTTGAAAAACTAGATTGGCAGCTAGATCACCAAGACTATAGCCTATTTTCTCTATAATGGATAATTTTTGTAACTCAGAATTCATAAATGATATAAGATTACAGGGTTAATTAATTTATTTTTTCAAATTTATAATACTTTGATAGGCTTTTTTAGCCCGATAATTTCTATCAAATAGCAATGGATAATTGGTTCTGCCTTTTATGGGCCAATCATTTAACCAAGAAAATTTATCGGTTACTCCCCAAAAGGTTACCCTACTAATTTTGTCTTTATGTTTTAAAAATAACTCAAAAATATTTTTATAGCGTTCTGCCAATTTTAATTTCATAGAATCTGGCAATTTGTTTGGATAGGGGCTCATTTTTTCATCACCTTCAAATTTTTCAAAATTTTGTGTAACCTCCGCACCACTTAACTCCCAAGGATTTGGTAACACCGAAATATCCAGTTCAGTAAACATTACATTAATCCCTAATTTAGAAAAGTCAAGAATACTTTTCTCTATTTCTTTAAGAGTTGGAGTATTAAGTTGCCAATGGGCCTGGATTCCAATACTATTAATTTTTGCACCACTTTGTTGAAGTGATTTAATTAATTTTAAAGCTCCCTCCCTTTTTTCTGGCTCACATAAATTATAATCATTATAGGCTAAATCAGCTTCTGGATCATACTTTTCTGCCAATTTATAAACATCCTCCAAATACCCTTCTCCTAGTATATTAAGAAATATGGACTCTCTTAGGCTACCGTCCTCGTTTAAGGCTTCATTAACAACGTCCCATGTGTCTATTTTACCTTTATATCTTTTTACCATAGTACTAATATGATTATTAATATGTTCTCTCATTTCAGTACTATCCTTTGTAGTATTCATAAAATCTGCAATTTGCGCATGCCAAATTAAGGCATGTCCTACAATATGCATATTATTGTCCAATCCAAATTGCACATATTTATCAGAGTGGTCAAAATAAAACGTATTCGGTTCGGGGTGCACATACATCCACTTCATAACATTTTCTGGAGATATGGTGTTAAAGTTGTTTTTAATAATTGATACCGATTGTTGATCGGTTTGTAATATCTGATTTTCATTAATCGCTGCACCTACTAAAAAATCATTTTGATATTTATGGGCTAATGAGATTTTTTGTGCATGATTATTTTTGATGTGAATGGATTCACTACAACTGAAAAAGAAGCATATTATAAGTAGTTGTATGATTAGAGACTTTAATTTTTTAATCGGTCCATTATAAATACTCAAAAATATTGACTTTGTATTATCAAAAATCATTTTATTGTTTTATGAATTTTATTGTTTTTCTTGTTTTGTTGTTCTCTATCTTGATAATATACATCCCCCTAGCAAGTCCACTAATATCAATTACCGTTGAGGATGTTTGTGGTGCTGATTGAATTTTTATTTGATAGGGTTTTCCTAACAAATCAAAAACTTGAATTGTACTCTCAGCGGAAATACCTAAAAGAGTCATTGAAGTTGATGCTGGATTTGGATATCCATAAATATCATAGGTATTATCAATAACTGTATTATTATCTGTCGAAAGGGATGCGGTAAACTCGTAGGCTCCTATATCGACCACATCATTAATATCAGTAAAATTAACCGGACCTGATCCTTCAGGAACAAGGGAGAAATCATCGATGTAAAAATTTCCTAAACCCTCTCCTATAGTTGGTCCTTTTATGTATACAAATATTTGATCTGATCCAGTATATGTAAAATCACCACTAAGTTGCGTCCAGTTTTCACTTGACACTTGAAGCGGTGTGTCGTATAAATTAGTATATGTAACATTTCCATCTAAGGTATTTTTGATTGTAATATTGGATGTTCCTGAAGCCCCAGGAGCCAATTTTACATTCACATAAAAAGTATAGGTAGCATCCATTGT
>CATISV010000077.1 GCA_949541125.1 Flavobacterium sp. SCGC AAA160-P02 | reverse complement strand
CCCGTTAGTGAAATTTTAGGAATTCTAGTTTTCTGTGTACTTATTTGGTATGGTGGTTCTTTAGTTTTGGTAGAAAAATCAATTCCTCCATCAGCTTTTATTCCTTTTTTAGGATTTGCTTACAATATTATTACCCCTGCAAAATCTATTTCTAAAGCAAGTTTTACCATCAAAAAAGGAAATGCTGCTGCAGAAAGAATTCTAGACATTCTCGAAACAGAAAACCCTTTAAAAGATAATCCAAATGCTATTGAAAAAACAGCGTTTACTTCGGCGATAGAATTTAAAAACATTTCTTTCAAATATGAAAATGATTTTGTGTTAAAGAATTTTTCTTTGAAAATTCCAAAAGGAGAATCTGTTGCTTTGGTTGGTCAATCAGGAAGTGGAAAATCTACATTAGCAAACCTTGTGACTCGTTTTTATGATGTGAACGAAGGGAGTATCCATATTGATGAAACAAATATCAAAGATATTTCTAAAAAATCCCTTTTAGGATTAATGGGTATTGTTACCCAAGATTCTATTCTGTTTAATGACTCGGTTATAGAAAATATCAAGCTAGGAAAACAAAATGCTACAAAAGAAGAAGTTCAAAAAGCTGCAGAGATTGCGAATGCTTATGAATTTATTAAAGATTTGCCTGAGCAATATGAAACCAATATTGGTGATAGCGGAAATAAACTATCTGGAGGACAAAAACAGCGCTTATCAATTGCAAGAGCGGTTTTAAAGAATCCACCCATTATGATTCTAGATGAGGCAACGTCTGCTTTAGATACAGAATCAGAACAGCTAGTCCAAGTTGCATTAGAAAAAATGATGGAAAATAGAACTTCCTTAGTAATTGCTCATAGATTATCAACCATTCAAAGCGCGGATAATATTGTGGTCATGAAAAAGGGAGAAATCGTTGAGCAAGGTAAACATGAGGAATTACTTGAAAGAAAAGGAGAATACTTTAAGTTGGTTTCTATGCAATCATTTGAATAATGCTAAAAGAGAAACTCATATTCAATCTAGTTTACAAATGGAAATATTTAATTGCCATACTGCAGTCTAAATTTCTAAAAACAAAACAAAATACCCCCCTTACTTCTATTACCTATATCGCAAGAGAAGACGATAAGGATTGGATTTTTGGTGCAAAAGCAAGAAGGCTTGCAAAATTTTCTAATTTAAACGCATCCGTTTATTTTCACAATCGTTTACGTAATATCCCCGATTCTGATGGATATTTCTTTGTTTTTCATCAATATTTTTATAGAGCTATCCGTCACAACCCATCAATTCTAAACAAAAAAAATATTGTAATGTTTACGCATCCAAATTGGACCTTCTCTTTTTCAAAAAGTCATGTTATTTGGTGCTTAAATATGGCAGATAAAGTAATTTGTTTAAATTCCTCAGTTCGAAAAGAATTAATAAAAGCTGGATTAAAGGCAGATAAAACTGAATTAATTCATATCGCTTCAAACCCTAATTTCTTTTACCCTCATGAACGTAAAACGGGTTCTGTTGGGTTTTGTAGTGCTTTTGGTGATCGTAAAAACCCTGAAATGGTGTATCAGTTAGTAAAGCATATGCCAGAAAGACAATTCTATATGATCGGGCGTTACTGGGAACACTATGAAAAATACAATGAACTTAATTCTTTTTCAAACTTTACCTATTTCAACAACAAAGATTACAAAACATACCCAGATTTATATAACAAAATAGACCTCTTTATCTCTCCCTCTACTCTAGAGGGAGGTCCTGTTCCTCTGTTAGAAGCTATGCTATCAAATTGTTTTCCAATTGCTTCCAAAACAGGCTTTTGTCCGGATATTATTGAACACGGAGTCAATGGTTTTTTATTTGATATTGATGCGGATTATACAAAAGTAATGACTTTAATTAATCTTGCTGATGGCGAAAATTCAGATATTCGGGCTAGCGCTTTAGAATATTCTTGGGAACAATGTTCTAAGAAAATTGATCAATTATTCCTCGAGTAATTACACCGCATTCAAACCTAACTCTTCCCCTTTTTGAAGCATGAAATTATAGGAAGCCTTATGTTCATTGGGGATTTGACCCTCAAGGATAGCTTCTTTGATGGCTTCCTTTAGTATTCCTATCTCACGACAAGGTTTAAGATTAAAGACATCCATAATCTCTTTTCCTGAAATTGGTGGTTGAAAATTTCGAATATGATCTCGTTCTTCAACCTCTTTAATTTTTCTACGAACCAATTTGAAGTTTTTGTGATAGCGTTTAAATTTTTTTGCATTTTTAGTGGTAATATCTGCCTCACACAAGGTCATCAATGAATCAATATCATTACCAGAATCAAATATTAACCTTCTCACAGCCGAATCTGTAACTTTTGTGGCTAAAACAATAGGTCTTGAGCTTAATAACACCATCTTTTGAACAAATTTCATCTTATTATTTAATGGCATTTTTAAGCGCTTAAATAATTTGTAGACCATTTTAGATCCAACAAATTCATGAGAATGAAATGTCCAACCTACTTTGTGATCAAATTTTTTTGTTTGAGCTTTACCAATATCATGCAATAAAGCCGCCCATCGTAACCAAATGTCATCCGTATTTTGTGATATATTATCAAGAACTTCTAAGGTATGATAAAAATTATCTTTGTGTTTTTTACCTTCAACATCATCAACCCCTTTTAGAGCAACCAATTCAGGTAAAATTCTTTCCAATAAATTGGTTTTATCTAGCAATAAAAAACCAATAGATGGTTTAGGAGAACCAATCATTTTATGCAATTCAACCACAATTCGTTCTTCGGTAATAATTTGTAACCGAGTTGCGTTGGCATTGATGGATTTGATTGATTTTTCTTCAATTTGAAACCCTAATTGTGTGGCAAAACGAATGGCTCGAAGCATTCTTAATGGATCATCAGAATAGGTAATATTAGGATCTAAAGGAGTTCTAATAATTCCTGTATGTAAATCCTGTAAACCATCAAACGGATCTAATAAGCTTCCATAATCAGATTCGTTTAAGCTTATTGCTAAAGCATTGATGGTAAAATCTCTTCTATTTTGATCGTCCTTTAAACTTCCTGGTATTATTGACGGATTTCGACTGTCCTCTGAGTAGGATTCTTTTCTTGCACCAACAAATTCTAACTCCACTTCATTGTAGCGTAGCATCGCTGTCCCAAAAGTTTTAAATATTTGAACTTTCGGTTTCTCTGGAAGTAAATCTGCTACTTTTTTAGCGAGTTCTATTCCATTCCCAAGAGTAAGGATATCAATATCTTTGGCAGTTCCTCTTTTTAAAATAAAATCACGTACAAACCCACCAATCACATAACTTTTTACACCCAAATGTATCGATGCTTTTGTGATGATGGCAAAAATGTCTCCTGCTATTGCTTTTTTGTAGTCTTGATGTTGCATCAATTACGCTCTTATCACTTCTATATCATCACCTATTAACTTTATAATAGTGGATGATTTATCTGTACGTTTATCTCGCTCCAAATTTACTATATAATCTACGCCTTCCAAAATAGACTGACTAATTTCTGAAAAACAAGATGGAGTGGTACCTCCACTAATATTTGCTGATGTTGAAACAATTGGTTTACCAAATCGATCAATGAGCTGTAAACAAAACTCATGTTTCGGAATTCTAATCGCTACTGTATTGTCTGAGGCAATTACATTTGAAGCCAATCCTTTCGGGTGGTGATAAATAATCGTTGTTGGCTTCTCGTATGTTTTTATGATTTGAATCGCTTTTTCAGGAATATCTAGAATATAGTTGCGCATCATTTCTAATGAACTAACCAATACAACCAAACTTTTACTTTCTTCTCTATTTTTCAGTTTAAAAATTTTACAGACGGCTTTTCTATTAGTAGCATCACATCCCAAACCCCAGACCGTATCTGTAGGATATAAAATGGTTTTTCCTGAAGCTAATGTTTGAATGACATTTGAAATATCTTTATCCATAAACTATTTGTTCTTTTTGGCAACCGTAGCAAATTGCATGTAAAAAATATCTAACTGGCTGCATAAGAATAAGAGGTTAAATATCACTGCAAATGGAAAAAAAGCAAAAGATTTTGTCATATTTACTCCTTTTATTTTTTGTACAGTATATCCGTTATCTTCAAACAATCTTCGGATACTTTTTTTTGTAAAAAAACGAAAATGAGTTCTATCTAAAATCCTATCTTCTGTATATTTCCAATCCTTTTTAAAAAGCATCTTGAATAGGTTTTTTGCATACCTAACGTTTGGAATGGAGGAAACAAGGACACCATCATCTTTCAATTTTTCTTTTAATCTTTGGATATCATCCCAAGGCTCTAAAAGATGTTCCAGGACATCATTCATAATAATAACATCAAAATAATGATTGGGTAGTTGACTAATTTGATCATCAATTGACCCATGAAAAACCTTATATAGCTTTTCTTGAGCTATAGTAAAAGATTTTTTATCTGGTTCTATCCCCCAGGTCTCAACTCCATTTTTAATTAATTGAGCAGAAAAATTTCCCTGAGCACAGCCTACCTCCAATATTTTTTTAGCATGTATTGGAATAAATTGTAACATTTCGGGTCTACTATTTGCATAGTACTTATTTTTCTTAATATGAGTATTCATAATTCTATCTTATTAAATTCGTTGAATTGCTACTCAACCAGCTTCCTTTAATCAAACTTGAAAAATAATAATGGATGATTTTAATAAACAAATATACATTTAATCTCATTTTTGGAATAAAGAACAAGAAAAGTCCTAATATGGCAAAAATTGCTTTTATTAAAATAGTATTGATTATTAATAAAAAATGGGATATGATTCGTTCAATTCCCTTAAAATGATTTTGAACATAAACATGTTTAGATATCTGAACTTCTGTTTTTGTTATGGAGGATGTTTTTATATTGATTCTTGATGCTCCACCATGTTTATGAATAATTTCTACTGATGTTAATATGGCTATTTTACCATTTAATTGATATATCTTTTTACATAAGTCAACATCCTCATAATACATCCAGTAGTCTTCATTCCATCCATTGATTTTTTCAAACCATTGTCTACTGATAAAAACTAAAGAGCCAGATACCCAATCTGGGTATACAATTTTATTTTTAGATGGGGTTGTGTTTTTAAATAGTGAAAAAACAGCTCTAGAAAACCCAAAAAGTGTTGTAATCCTTGGGAATGTTTTTATTGTTTTTTCATAAGCCCCAGACTCTTTCTTGTGGAGGCAAGAGGAGATTCCAATAGATGAATTCCTTTTGGTAACATGGAATATTTCTTCCAATGCAGTTGCATTAACTATGGTGTCTGGATTTAAGAATAAAAAATAATTTCCTAGAGCTTTAGAGGCTCCCAAATTACATCCATTGGCAAATCCATTATTTCCCGAATTTAAAAAAAAATCAACCTCAGAGAATTCGCTAGAAAAAGAATTTAAATTTCCGTCGTTGGAATGGTTATCAACAACTATTGTCTCAAAAATAAACGACAAATCATGCAAATCCTGAATAGAATGCAAACAATTTCTTAAATGATTCCAACTCTTATAATTAACAATAATGATGGAAACATCAACCTTATTTGTTGGGGCTACCATATTATTTGTTATTCTGTTTCAAATTCCAAAGTTTGATATATCTCACCAAAACACCATAAGAAAGAGCAAATGAAATAACAAAACCATAAAAACCATCCAATATTCCTAGCTTAATAAAATAATGCTTGATAAAGCGTGCAAATGGTTTTATGATAAGGTGAAAAGGGGTAATACTCAATCCTTTATCATATAATTCTTGTGCTTTTAGAGCTGAATGTTGGTTTAATTTGACGATATATCTATCAAAACTAATATAGGAATAGTGTAAAATTTTATTTTTTAAGACTCCTAGTTTTCCATTAGCTATAATTTTTTCATGAACAATTCCTTCATATCTACAGTATTTTCTATTAAACAACCTAATTAATTTATCATTTTGTGTTCCAGTGAAGCGCATTTTCTTCCCTTTAAAGAAAAAGATTCTGTATATATAATACCCTACATTTTTATTTGGGTTTTCAATTGCGCCTTTTATTTCTTGCTGAAGATCTTTTGTTAAAACTTCATCAGCATCAATCCAGACAATCCAATCATGAGAGGCCTGTTGAATGGCATAATTTTTTTGTTTTGAAAAATTATCAAACTTTCGTTGTAGTAAAATTGCATTTGAATTCTTAACTATTGAAATAGTGTCATCTGTACTGAAGGAATCAATAACAATTACCTCATCCGCAAATTGAGCAGACTTCAGAGAATTCTTGATTCTTTCTTGCTCATTGAACGTTGGGATAATTGCTGTAATCTTTGTCATAGAGCTTACTTTTAAACAGCAACATTATACTCGCGTAATGCGTCATTTAACGATGTTTTTCTATCAGTACTTTCTTTTCTTTTACCAATAATTAAAGCACAAGGAACTTGGTAGTTTCCTGCAGTAAATTTTTTTGTGTATGTCCCTGGTATCACAACACTTCTTTCGGGTACTTTTCCATTCATTTCCTTTGATTCATTACCACTAACATCTATGATTTTTGTACTCATGGTTAAGACCACATTAGCTCCCAAAACAGCTTCTTTACCAATTCTTACACCTTCAACAACGATGGAACGAGATCCGATAAATGCTCCATCTTCAACGATAACTGGAGAAGCTTGTAAAGGCTCTAAAACACCTCCAATTCCAACACCTCCTGACAAATGTACATTCTTTCCTATTTGAGCACAGCTTCCTACCGTAGCCCAGGTATCTACCATAGTTCCTTCATCCACATAGGCACCAATATTTACATAACTTGGCATTAAAATGGTTCCTGATGAAATATAAGAACCATACCTAGCTACTGCATTAGGAACTACTCTTATTCCTCTTGATTCAAAATTTCTTTTTAATGGAATTTTATCATGATATTCAAAAATACCTGCTTCTAAGGTTTTCATTTTTTGTATGGGAAAATAAAGGACAACTGCTTTTTTAATCCATTCATTCACTTGCCAATCATCTTTTTTAGGCTCAGCAACACGTAAGCTTCCATTATCCAATAAATCAATCACT
>CATISV010000076.1 GCA_949541125.1 Flavobacterium sp. SCGC AAA160-P02 | reverse complement strand
TCTGGCATTGGAAAAGCAGCAGCTTTACACTTTGCAAAATACGGAGCCAAAGTAGTCGTTTCTGACATCAATTTAGAAAGTGCAAAAAACGTATCTGATGAAATCATAAAAAACGGAGGCGAAGCTGTTCCGATAAAAACAGATGTGACTAAGTTTGATGAAGTAGAAAATTTAATTCAGCAAACAGTTGACACCTATAAACAACTAGATGTGATGGTAAACAATGCAGGAATTGGTCCCAATTTATTAAGAATACACCAATCAAAACTAAAGGACTGGGATCGTGTAATTGCTGTTAATCAAACAGGTGTTTTTTATTGTATGAAAGTTGCTTTGTGTCAATTTTTAGAACAAGGCCATGGAAATATAATCAATATTGCTTCTTTGGCAGGATTAAAGGCCTCTCCAAACAATATTAGTTACAGCGCCAGCAAATTTGCCGTTGTGGGAATGACCAAATCAGCAGCCATGGAATATGCAACTAAAAATATTAGAATAAATGCTGTTTGTCCTGGGTATACAGAATCGGCCTTATTAGATCAATTGATCAATGTAAAACCAGAAATGGATGCTATTTTAAAGAGTGTGATTCCTATGAAGCGTTATGGCAAAGCTGTTGAAATTGCAGATGCTATTGTCTGGCTAGCTTCTGATCAAACAACATTTATGACTGGGCAAACCATCACACTCGATGGAGGAACATCACTTTAAATATATAATAGGTTTTACCAGTGATAGAGAATCTACTCATTAAAAAAATAAAAGGTAAGAGAGATATCTCTTGAAGTTCTAAAAGTTGATAATGCTTTGTTTATGAATGGCAGAGAATAATAAATAAATTGTCATGACCTTTCCATCAATAAAGAACCATAGATTAATTTATTATTTTTGTGTTATGAAAAAAATAGTTCTTATTTGTTGTTTTTTACTATCAATAGGTTGTAAGCAATCCATGAATTTAGAAGTTACCACAAAACTTCCTAAAATTTTAGAAGAAGTTTCTGGGATTCAATATTCGGAAAAAGAAAATGCTTTTTGGATGTTAAATGATAGTGGAAATAAACCCAATATTTATTTGGTTTCTGAGCAGGGTGAAATTCTTAGAGAGTTAAAAATAAATCAAGAGAATGATGATTGGGAAGACATTACTCAAGATAGTCAAGGAAATCTTTATATTGGGAATTTTGGAAACAATGCTAACAAACGAAAAAATCTTAGCATTTTTAAAATTAATGTTTCTGATTTATCATCCTCTAAGAAAATTAATACTGAGGTAATAGAATTTTTTTATCCTGAACAAAAACAATTTCCAGCAAAAAAAATGTATTATGATACAGAAGGTTTTTTTGAGTGGAATGGATTCTTATACATTTTTACAAAAAGTAGAGTAAAGAGTGAAATTGGACGTACATTTTTGTATAGAATTCCTAATAAAATTGGGAATCATCCAGCGAAAAGAATTTCAGAGTTTACAACCTGCCCTGGCAGAGGTTGCTGGATTACTGGTGCAGATATTTCTAAAGATGGTAAAAAAGTGGTATTGTTAAATCATAGTTCAGCATGGTTGTTTGAGGATTTTATTGATGATGATTTTTTTTCTGGGACAGCTATAGAGTATTCCTTTAATCACAGTTCTCAAAAAGAGTCTATTAGCTTTAAAAATAACAAATTGATTTATGTTGCTGACGAAGATGAATCATCTACAAATAGGGGACGTAATTTGTATTTATTTAAGTTAAATTGAGGGGTAACAATTAAATAAAAGAGTCTAAGAACTACAAGATAACATAGAACAGCCAATTTTATGTCGAGCCCATTCAGGTCTTTTTGCAAACCAATGTTCAAAATTGGGTTGTTCTGAATATGGTTTTTTTAGCAGTTGATAGAATTCTTCAATTAAAGACACATCCCCTTTTTCAGCTTTATCTATTGCTAATTGTGCCATATAATTTCGTAACACATATTTGGGGTTTGTTTTATTCATTTGTTCTTTTCGCTGATTAAATGAAGTGGTTTCCTCATTTAGTCTGTTACTATAGTTAACAAACCATTCATTCCAGATATGTAAAATATCTTTTTTTATTTCATTTGGCTTGTACAAAGCTTCTTGAATAATTTCAATCCCTTTCAGGGGTTGTTCGTTTTTAAAAGTACCTAATTTTCTGAAGAAAATAGTCATATCAGTTTCTGATAACTGTAAATTATTTTCTAAAGATTGGATTAGTCTAATGTCTTTGTCTTGTTTTTTAATTAATCCTAATTTAGCTCTCATCATGTCAATATATTTCTTTTCAAACTTTTGTTTAAAGTTGTCTAAAATAGTTTCTAAGGGTACCGTTTCATTAATTAATGGATATAAAGCATTTGCTAATTGATATAAATTCCATAATCCAATATTGGCCTGGTTACCATATCGATATCTTTTGTGTTCACGATCCGTTGTATTGGGTGTCCATTTAGGGTCAAACCCTTCTAGCCATCCATACGGACCATAATCTATGGTGAGTCCTAAAATAGACATATTATCAGTATTCATTACCCCGTGAACAAAACCTACTCGTTGCCAGTGAATCATTAGATCAAGGGTTTTATCGCTAACTTCTTGAAAGAAATTTATATATACTTTTTTACAAGGTTTTCCCAAATGAGAGAAATGAGTATTAATTGTATAATCAGTTACTATTTTTAAATTTTTGAGATCATTTCTAGCAGCAAATAACTCAAAATTTCCGAAACGCAAAAAAGACCGGGCAACCCTAGATACAATAGCACCTTTTTCATGTGCTGGATTTCCATCATACATAACATCTCTTAATACTTGATCACCAGTTAAACTTAATGACAAAGCTCTGGTGGAAGGTACTCCTAGGTGATGCATGGCCTCACTACATAAATATTCTCTGATGGAGGATCGTAATACAGCCAATCCATCAGCAGACCTTGAATATGGTGTTGGACCAGCTCCTTTTAGCTGAATTGTCCAATGATTTATTTCACCTAGATTAATTGCTCTTCCATCTCCTAATTGTCCTGCCCAACGGCCAAACTGATGACCGGCATAACACATTGCATAAGGTTTTGAATTTGTTAAAACGATATTACCAGTCACAAAGTCTAAAAATTCTTTTGATTGTACGTCATCATTAGTAAATCCTAGTTTTTGTTGCATTTCTTTAGAAATATGGAGCAATTTTGGATTGGAGGTTTGTTTAGGAGTAACAAAAGAATATACAGATTCTTTTACCTCACGTATAGAATTTTCAGGTCTAGGATCGGCAGGTAATAGATTCGTAAATTGGTTTGCTATAGTTGGCTTCAGAGTATAAAATTTTGTTGAGAAATTCTATTTTAATTTATCTGCATATAATTTTCTCATTTTTAATAATTTGGGTGTGATGACAAAATTACAATACCCAGCGCTTTGATTATTTCTGTAATAATCTTGATGTTCTTTTTCTGCCTCGTGAAAAATATCCAATGAATTGATTTCAGTGACTATTTTATGATCAAAAAATGGAGCTAATTCTTTAATGACGACTTCTGCAATTTCTTTTTGATTTTCATCATGAAAATAGATAACGGATCTATACTGACTACCGACATCTGCTCCTTGACGATTTAACTGAGTGGGGTCATGAGTCGTCATAAATATGGTCAATAAATCTTTATATTTTATGATGTTTTCATCAAAAGTTACTTGAATCACTTCTGCATGACCAGTTAACCCTGAACACACTTCTCGGTAGGTTGGTTTTCCGGGTGCATTTCCTCCAGAGTATCCAGAGACTACTTTTTTTACTCCTTTTACTTCTAAAAATAGGGCTTCGGTGCACCAAAAACACCCACCTCCAAAAGTGGCTAGTTGTATATTACTCATATTTTTTTTCTTTCTTTAATTTAATTGCGGCAGAATTAATACAATAACGGAGTTTACTTGGTTTTGGTCCATCAGGAAAAACATGTCCAAGATGCCCATCACAAGTATTACACATCACTTCAACTCGAACCATTCCGAAAGACACATCCTTTTTGTACTGGATTGCATTTTCACTGATGGGTTGTGTAAAACTGGGCCAGCCAGAACTGGAATCAAATTTGATGGTAGAATCAAATAATTCGTTATCACAACAAATGCATTGATAAATTCCTTCTTCAAAAATTGAACAAAGCTCCCCAGTATATGGTCTTTCAGTTCCTTTTAATCGGGTAATTTGAAACTGTTCAGGAGTTAAAATGTTTTTCCATTCATCCTCTGTTTTTTCTACTCTTTTGTCAGGAATTGGATTTCCTTTTACTGAAAAGTGGATAATATCTTTCCATTGAATCATATCTGATAATTTTATATAAATTTACTGAAATTGTATGATTTTTTTATAATAGATTTATTTCTGTCTAAAATAAATAGTTATAGGAACCCCAGAGAAATTATAATAGTCTCTCAATTGATTTTCAATATATCTTTTGTAGGGCTCTTTTACATACTGAGGTAGGTTAGAAAAAAAGGCGAATTGTGGCGTTTTTGTAGGTAATTGCATGCAGTATTTGATTTTTACATACTTCCCTTTTATAGCAGGAGGAGGGTTTTGTTTTACAATTTCTAGCATTGTTTCGTTTAACTTGCTTGTACTGATTCTTCTTTTTCTATTGTCAAAGACTTCTACTGCAGTTTCTATAGACTTTAATAGACGCTGTTTTGTAAGTACTGATGTAAATATGATTGGGACATCTGTCAAAGGAGCAATTTGTTGACGAATTTTAACTTCATAATCTCGCATGGTATTTGTTTCTTTTTCAACTAAGTCCCATTTATTGATTAAAATTATAATTCCTTTTCTGTTTTTTTCTGCTAACCAAAAAATATTTTGATCTTGACTTTCAAAACCACGAGTAGCATCCACAATTAGAATCACAACATCAGAGTATTCTATGGAACGAACTGCCCGCATTACAGAGTAAAATTCTAAGTCTTCTTTTACCTTAGATTTCTTTCTAATACCAGCAGTATCCACTAAATTAAAATCAAAGCCAAACCTATTGTACTTTGTATCTATAGAATCTCTGGTTGTTCCTGCTATATTGGTAACAATATTTCTATCCTCACCAACCAATGCATTGATAAAAGATGATTTTCCTGCATTAGGTCTTCCAACAACTGCAAAACGTGGGAGTTCTTCTTTTTTTAAATCTATAGCATCTAGTTCTGGCATTATTGCTACAATAGCATCCAAAAGATCGCCTGTTCCACTTCCGTTAATGGATGAAATTGTATGATAGTCTCCTAAGCCTAAATTGTAAAATTCAACAGCATCATTTTCTCTCATCGCATTATCTACTTTGTTGACAGCAATAAAAATGGGTTTTGATACTTTTCGCAAAAGTTTTGCAACTTCCGTATCCATTGGTGTAATTCCTTCCTCAACATCTACAACAAAAACAATGATATCTGATTCTTCGATAGCGAGTTGAACCTGCTTTCGTATTTCGTCCTCAAAAATATCATCTGAACCTACAATATAACCTCCAGTATCGATTACTGAAAATTCTTTACCATTCCAGTCAGATTTTCCATAATGTCTATCACGCGTAACTCCACTAACAGAATCAACAATCGCCTCTCTTCGCTGAACTAAACGATTAAAAAATGTTGATTTTCCAACATTAGGTCTTCCTACGATGGCTACGATAGTACTCATGAAAATAATTTTTTTGCAAAGATACTACTTTGCGGTAGATCAGTAACGAGATTTAGAAGCTGTAAGGATTATTTATTGTTGTAGCCAAAACGTTTTAATTCCTTCTCATTGGATCGCCAATTTTTATTTACCTTAACATATAGTTCGATAAATATTTTCTTACCAAAGAACGATTCTAACTCCTTTCTTGCTTCTTCTCCAATTCGTTTTATCGCTTTTCCTTTGTGACCAATAAGAATTCCTTTTTGAGTACTTCGTTCTACCATAATTACAGATCGAATTTTAATGATCTTTTCTTCGTCAACAAAGCTTTCTGTTTCAACCTCAACGGAATACGGAATTTCTTTTTTGTAGTGCATTAAAATTTTTTCCCGAAT
>CATISV010000075.1 GCA_949541125.1 Flavobacterium sp. SCGC AAA160-P02 | reverse complement strand
TGGATGAATACAAAGAATCTATAAAATTCAAAATTATTGGTTGAGGGATCTGGAATATCAAGACCAAAACAAGTACTTATCTCTGAAACTAGTTGCAAAGGACTTTTCACTTGTGAACCAAAAATTTCATCTGTAGTATCTGTATCATCAACATCAAAAAAATGTTCAGACGATAACAATTTTTTTATAGTTGGTAGAATCTCATAATTATTGGATTTTAATTCAATTGCCAAAGGACTAATAATATCATTTTCAATTTCGTCAGAAATTTCATTTTTTATAAAAAAGCGGTATAGTTTTCTGCAAAAAGATAGAGCTGTGGCATCTTTATTAAATACCATTTCTACAAACGAATCTAATTCATCAATAATACTCGCTTCGGAATTACCTCCTGTTATTGTTTGATTATTGAATGCGTTGCTAAATGTTTTATTTGTAGTATCATGATTATTAATACTAACCCTACCTCTAGGGATATTCGTGTCAGTATCAATAAGACTACGATCATTTTGAGTTTTAATTCCAGAAAACACTTTTGCAGCTTGTTGAATATCTAGTTCCGTATAGTTGGTATAATCACCATCTGCAATTTGTGGCCCTTTTAAAATCGTAAAAAGCTCTAAAAACTCTCGTGCATAATTTTCGTTTGGGTTATTTGCATTGTTGGTCGTATTGTCTAAATAAGCCAACATTGAATTGTCAAATGTTATTTTTTTTGCTAAAGTCTTGATATTACCATATGCATAAAAATCTAGTAAGCGAAGGTGGTCATAAAAATGAGTAGATGTTCCAGAACCATCATCTTTAGAAACCGTAAAAGATGTGTGTAGAAAAAAAGTTAGCTTATGCTTCAATGTGGTTTGTTGAAGTGCATTATACCACCACCAACTGGAGACGATTCTTCTTTTTCTTGTTTGACCATCGAATGAATTTGGTAGTTCAGTTGAAGATAACCAATATCCATCAGGATCTTCTGTGGGTAATGGATCATAAGGTTCATTCCATGTATTGGTTTCAGAGCTAGAGAGTTGATTTAAGGCTTCCTCAATTGTAAGACCTACAAAAGAGTTGATGGTATCCTTAGTAAAAACATAGGACGATCTTCTTACTAAATGTTTTGCTTTACGATAAGTAAGAACTTCGTTTAAAGGTGATAATGATGCCAAGACATTTTATTTAATAGATGACCAATAGATAAGACTTTAAAAATCAAATAAAGTTTAAAAGCTAATTAAATATATCTAAATATAATGAAATAATCAAAAATGGGTAGTTTCTCCTGAACATACAAATTCAAGAATAGCAGATATTTTAAAAAGCTTTGTTTTTTACAAGACTTCTACAAATATGCCTTCTTCTGATTTGGTAACAGAGGCCAATTTGTTTTTAGTGAGACTTTTAATGGTTTTATCCCATTTTTTGTTTGATAAACCCGATTGAGATTTTAATTCATTTAATTCAATTCTTTCTGCTTTGGTAATCATTGCTAAAACAACTTTTTCTTCATCACTTAATTCAATAGATAGGGATTTCTTCTCAGGTCTCATTTGTGGAAAAAATAGTACTTCTTGTATTGACTGGTTGTTTGTTAAGAACATGATTAATCTGTCCATACCAATTCCCATTCCTGAGGTTGGTGGCATCCCGTATTCTAAGGCTCTTAAGAAATCATAATCAATAAATTCAGTAGCTTCATCATCTCCTTTTTCAGCTAATTTCAATTGATGCTCAAAACGTTCTTTTTGATCAATAGGATCATTTAATTCAGAATATGCATTGGCAATTTCTTTACCACAAACAATTAACTCAAATCGTTCTGTGAGTTCTGGATTATTTCGGTGTTCTTTAGTAAGAGGAGACATTTCTTTTGGGTAATCTGTTATATAAGTTGGTTGTATGTAATTTCCTTCACATTTTTCACCAAAAATTTCATCAATCAATTTCCCTTTTCCCATGGTTTCATCAACATCGATATCCATTTCTTTTGCTGCAGCTCTAATTTCATCCTCTGTTTTGCCTGTTATATCAAAACCGGTAAAATGTTGAATAGCGTCTGTCATAGTTACTCTTGCATATGGAGCTTTAAAATCAATTTCGTGATTTCCAAAAGTAGCCTTAGAAGTTCCATTTACTTGTATGGCACAATATTCTAGTAATTGTTCACAGAATTCCATCATCCAATGATAATCTTTATAGGCAACATAAATTTCCATGCATGTGAATTCTGGATTATGTGTTCTGTCCATTCCCTCATTTCTGAAGTTTTTTGAGAATTCAAATACCCCATCAAAACCACCAACAATTAATCTTTTTAGGTAAAGCTCGTTGGCAATTCTCATAAACAATGGAATGTCTAAAGAATTATGATGAGTGACAAAAGGTCTAGCAGCAGCACCTCCAGGAATTGGTTGTAAAATAGGGGTTTCTACTTCAAAATAACCTGCATCATTAAAAAAGGTTCGCATGGCATTGAAAAGTTTTGTTCTTTTAACAAAAACTTCCTTTACATGTGGGTTTACAACTAAATCCGCATAACGTTGTCTGTAACGTGACTCAGGGTCATTAAATTCATCATACGTTTTTCCGTCAGCATCCGTTTTTGGTAATGGTAAAGGTTTTAAAGCTTTACTTAATAAGGTGAAATTTTTAACCATAATTGTTTTTTCACCGACTTTAGTCGTAAATAATTCTCCCTCAATTCCGATAAAGTCTCCAATATCTAGTAGTTTTTTATAGACTTCGTTGTATAAAGTTTTATCTTCTCCTATACAGATTTCATCTCTGTTAAAATAAACTTGAATTCTTCCTTCTGAATCTTGCAATTCAGCAAAAGAAGCTTTTCCTTGGATACGACGAGACATTAATCTTCCAGCTATGACAATTTTTTTACCCTCTTCAAATTGTTCTTTAATTA
>CATISV010000074.1 GCA_949541125.1 Flavobacterium sp. SCGC AAA160-P02 | reverse complement strand
TTTTGTTAAATATTCAACGCCCATTCAAACTCGATGATTTGGTAGAGATAGATAGTAATTTTGGAAGCATAAAGGAAATTGGCTGGATTACAACTTCTATAGAAACAATTGAAGGGCAGTTAGTATTTGTGCCTAATCAAGTTATTTATAATAATACTTTTACAAACTATTCCAAATTCAATAAACGTCTCGTTGTTTTAAAAAGTGGTGTTTCATATGGAGATGATTTAAATCATGTAAAAGAAGTAGCATTGAATGAAGTGAGCAAGATTGATTCTTTATTAAAAAATGAAGTTGTTGATTTTTACTTTACAAGTATTGGTAATTCAACGTACAATTTTGAAATTCGTTTTTGGATTCGTTTCAAATACCAAAAAGACTACTTAGCTGCTTTAAGTGAAGTGATCACCCGGATAAAAAAGCGTTTTGAGGATGAAAATATATCTATTTCATACCCTGTAACTACTCTAGATTTTGGAGTAAAAGGTGGTATAAACATTTTTGATGAAGCAGTAAAAGTACAATCTTAATACTCTTAACAATTGAATTCTTTCACTACTATTATACACTGATAATTAATTAACTCCTTGTTGAAAAACCTCAATTGAACTAATCATTCCTTTACAGTCAATTTTAATAATTTGAGCAGTGGTTAAAGGCTCATTTGTGTCATACTTTATATTTACTCTGACGTACCACGTTTGATGCGCACCCAAATCAATCACAGGTAATAAGTTATCGCAATTGTATGATCCATTTGAGTCCAAAATGTTTTGACACCCGGGGGCAGATAGACTAATATTTGAATGAACATTAAATAAATCTAGATAATATTCTTTAACATTTTTCAAACCTTTTACTGATATCTTATCCAAACCGACATGTTCTATATCATCTGCAAAAAGCTTTACAATTTCATCAAAATTCTTATCAATGAAATTTTTATAATATTTTGAAGTAATATTTAAACTTTTCATAACTGTTTCGGTAGAATTATTGATTCCAAAACCACATTCGTTTTGTGATTGAACTTTTGTTTGTAATAATGCCAAGGAAACTATTAATAAGGTTATGATTGCTTTTTTCATGATAAATAATTAGTGATTTAGTTGTATTGGTGTCTTACTATTTTTATTGACACCATTATTTGTCTGAAATTAGTAAATATTATTATTTTATACAAATCTATTTTAATGTAATTACTTCACACATCAGGATTTAAATTCCAACAGCTATTTTGTATTCAGTTTGTATTTATTAAATTAGTTCTTTTAAATCGGATCTATTGATTTAGGAGCTATCATACTTCATTATAACTAACCGTTGAAAATGATAAAATTATTTAATATTAACATATACATACAATACAATGAGATCACTAAAATTGTTTTTTATTTGCATACTTATACTGCCAATAATTACTAATGCCCAAAGAAGAAAAAATAAATCTTCAGAACCTACCCTAAAAATAACAGACTCTTTATTTCACGGGTTAAAATGGCGAAATATTGGTCCATTTAGGGGAGGTAGAAGTGTCGCTTCTACTGGGGTTATAGGCCAGCCTCAAACCTACTATATGGGTTCTACAGGTGGAGGTGTTTTTAAAACGACTGATGCTGGAATTACATGGAAAAACATCTCTGATAAATTTTTTAAAACAGGAACTGTAGGAGCTATTGCCGTCTCAGAAAGTGATACCAATATTGTTGTTGTTGGAATGGGAGAACACGCTGCGCGTGGAGTCATGACCTCTATGGGAGATGGTGTGTACAAATCTATGGATGGAGGAAAAACATGGGTGCATTTAGGATTAGAAAAATCTCGTCATATTTCAGATGTCGTTATACATCCAACAAACCCTGATATTATTTATGTTACTGCTCAAGGAGCACAATATGCCCCTTCAAAAGAACGAGGTGTTTACAGAACTCTAGATGGCGGAATTACATGGGAGAATATATTATCGGTAAATGATACTACAGGAGCCTCATCCTTGTCTATGGACATGACCAATCCTCGTATTTTATATGTTTCAATGTGGCAACATCGTCGGTATCCTTGGTATATGGAATCTGGTGGCAAAGGTTCAGGATTATATAAGTCTAATGATGGTGGTGATACTTGGAAAAAAATGAACAAAGGGCTCCCAAAAGTTTTTGGTAAATCTGGAATTTCTGTTTCTAGAGCTAATCCAAATCGTGTCTTTACAGTTATTGAAGCTGAAAATAAAAAAGGAGGCGTATATAGATCAGATGATGCTGGAAAATCATGGAAACAAGTAAATAACAACCGTATTAATATTGCTCGTTCTTGGTATTATATGGAGATATTTGCAGATCCACAAAATGAGAATGTAGTATATGTTTTAAATGCTCCCGTAATGAAGTCTATAGATGGCGGTAAAAGCTTTTTTAATATTCCTGTACCTCATGGTGATAATCATCATTTATGGATCAACCCCAATAATAATACTAATCTTATTAACTCCAATGACGGGGGTGCAAATATTTCTTTTAATGGAGGAAAAAGTTGGAGTTCCCAACAAAACCAAGCCACTTCTCAATTTTATCGGGTTATAACCGATAATTTAGTGCCATATAACGTATATGGTGGGCAGCAAGATAACTCTGCAATTGCCATTGCAAGCCGAACAAATGATGGAGGAATAGATTGGAAAGATTGGTATTCTGTAGCGGGAGGTGAAAGTGCATTCATTGCTTTTGATCCAGATAACCCAGAAACAGTTTATGGAGGCACATACCAAGGAAATATTAGTAAATGGTCAAAGAACTCCAGAGAAAAAAAATCTATTAAAGAATACCCGGAATTAGGATTAAGTATTGCACCAAAAGATACTAAATATCGCTATAATTGGAATGCCCCTATTATAAGTTCACCGCACAATAGAAATACAATTTATCATGCTGGAAATGTTGTTTTTAAAACAACAGATGATGGAATAAGTTGGATAAAAATAAGCCCAGATTTAACAAAGAATGAAACGGATAAACATGGTCCAGGAGGTGGTCCATATACAAATGAAGCAGCAGGTGGTGAAAATTACAATACCATTAGTTCTCTAGTAGAATCAGAACACGAAGAAGGTGTATTGTACGCAGGTACTGACGATGGTTTATTGCATATTACGAAAAACGGTGGTCAAACATGGGAAAATATTACACCAAAAGGAATTAAAAATGGAATTATAAACAGTATTGAAGTTTCTCCCCATGATCCAGCAACAGCCTATATTGTTGTCATGCGATATAAATCTATGGATTTAAACTCCTATATCTTTAAGACAAACAATTATGGACAAAACTGGACGAAAATTGTGAATGGCTTAGATGATCCAAATGGATTTGTTAGAGTTGTTCGATCAGATAAAAAAAGAAGAGGGTTACTATATGCTGGAACCGAGACTGGCTTATATGTTTCAAATGATGATGGAGCTAATTGGCAACGTTTACAATTAAACTTGCCAGTTGTCCCTATTAATGATTTAATTATTCAAGATAATGATTTAGTGGCAGCGACATCAGGTCGTGGATTTTGGATTTTAGATGATTTAGGTGTATTACAAATGATGAATAATAATTCTAGTATTCAACTATTCAAGCCAAAGGACACCTACCGCATTTTTGGTGGCAGATCTAAAGCTACTGGACAAGGTCAAAATCCGAAAAGTGGTGTGACTTTCGATTATTATTTAGACAAGTCGGTAGATTCCTTAGATTTAAAATTAGAGGTTTTACAAAATTCAAAAGCTATAAGGACTTATACTAATAAAAAACAAAAAGATTTTAAATCGTGGCCAGGAGGTCCATCAAAAGCACAAATTTTACCTTCAAAAAAAGGGTATAATCGCTTTACCTGGGACTTTAAAAGAGAAGCATTACCAGCTATAAATAAGGTATTTATTTTCGGAGGACTTTCTGGATCCAGAATCGCTCCTGGTAGTTATACATTACGATTAACATTAGAGGAAGATACTGTTGAAACAGACATAACTATTCTTCCAAACCCTGCAATTAATTCAACTCTTCAAGATTTTAGGGAACAACAAAAAATGCTTGAAATGATTGAAAATACAATTAGAGATATCCATAAATCTGTCAACCAAATGCGATCTGCCAAAACACAACTTAATACTTATGCTAGGCTTTTAAAAGATAGAGAGAATAGCTCATCTTTAATAGAAAAAGGAGAAGCGTTGTCTAAGCGTATAAATAATTGGGAAGAAAATTTAATTCAGGCCAAGCAAAAAACGTTTCAAGATGTTATTAATTACAATAATATGTTAAATGCTCAGCTTATTCAACTTAAAAGTTATATAGATCAGGCAGACCCTAAAATTACGAAGGGTGCTAAAGAACGGTTTAAAGATTTAATGAAAGATTGGCAAGTATATAAAAATGAACGTGACGCTATTATAGAAAAAGAAATGAGTGCCTATAATTCAATGTATAAATCACTAGATATACCAGCGCTCATTATTGATAATAAAAAATAGTTTCATTAAATAAATATTCCATTTAAACAAATGGTAGGTTTATAAATTTTTAAACCTTAACTAAAAAAATTCGATTTTACTCATATATTCTAAAAAAATCCAAATAGTTTGTTTGGATTTTTTTTTATATCATCTGTAAATTCACCAATTCTTGTTTGGTTAACTCTCTCCATCTTCCCCGAGGTAAGTTTTTTTTGGTTAAACCTGCAAAAAGGACTCTGTCTAACTTAACAACTTTGTAACCTACATATTCAAAAATTTTACGAACAATTCTATTTCTTCCAGAATGAATTTCTATCCCGATTTCTGTTTTATTCTGTCCCTCTACATACGAGATCGCATCTATAAATACTTTTCTACCTTCAATAATAACATCTCCTCTTAATTTTTCTAAATCTTTTAACGAAAGTTTCTTATCCAAGGATGCGTGATATAACTTTTTAACATCATGTTTTGGATGCGTTAATTTTTTTGCTAATTCACCATCATTTGTAAATAACAATAAGCCTGTAGTCATTCGGTCCAATCTTCCTACTGGATAAATTCTCTCACTTGCTGCATTAGAGACCAATTCCATCACTGTTTTTCTTCCACGATCATCATCCATGGTCGTGATGTAATTTTTAGGCTTGTTCAGAAGTATATATTTCTTTTTCTCTGGTGATATCAGCGAACCATCAAAACGAACTTCGTCCGTTTTTTGAACTTTATAGCCCATTTGAGTAAGCAATTTTCCGTTGACTGTGACACTACCTTGCTCAATAAATACATCGGCCTCTCTTCTTGAGCAGATTCCTGAATTAGAAATAAATTTATTAAGTCTAATACCTTCATTATCAGAATTATGTTTATTTGTAAGTGGTTTTTTGTAATGTTTACGAAAATTATTTTTACTAGATGAAGTATTGCCTTTGCTTGCTTGTCGTCTTCTCGACGATTTTTTATTAGAATTCATTTTGAAAAATTTGGACAAATGTAATCATTAAATTTAATGATTACATGTAAAAGAAAATTTAAAAACCTCTTATTTAGACTATAACCTATTCACAGGGTAAAATTAGAGTAATTTAAATAAAAAAATGCAGAGAAAAAGAGGTAAAAAAAGAGGAAGGGATCAAATTATTCTTTATGAACACACCCCTCCCCTTTGGATTTGAAAAAAATTACTACTCTCTACTTTAGTTTTTTTTAACAATCTCGAATTAGCGAGCTAACTCTACGGTACAAACTTATAGAATAAAACATAGACGGTCAATACCTTTAAATTATGAAATTATTAACACCCCTTTTAAGGGTATAAAAACCACTTAATGTAAAGTGTCAATTACTTTGTCGATTAATAGGGATGTATCAATAAATACGATACTCATAACACCAACCAATAACAATATTTTTAAAGTGGTATGAAGAATTGTATAGTCTTGTTTTCTTGACGATTTCAATAAGACAACACTAATAATAACGAAAGAAAATAAAACTAAATAAAAGTAATATTGCATATAAGATGTCGCAGGGTAGTTCAACAAAAAAACAATTGGAACTAGGGTAGAAAACAATAACAGAACAGAAATTAATTTAGTATTTCTTTCACCATATGCAACAGGAAATGTTTTATAATTACTCGCAACAGCTCCTTTCATATTCTCAAGGTCCTTTATAAGCTCTCGTACCATAATAACCAAGAATAAAAAAAACGCATGGATAAAAATGATCTTAGAAAAATTTTTAAAATAAATGAAAATGACAAAAAAGGGCATAATTGTTAGCGTTGTTGCTGATATTAACCCTGTCAATGGATATCTTTTTAATTTATGAG
The DNA here is from genome assembly GCA_949541125.1 of Flavobacterium sp. SCGC AAA160-P02. GTDB lineage: Bacteria > Bacteroidota > Bacteroidia > Flavobacteriales > Flavobacteriaceae > Polaribacter. The sequence goes on along the minus strand of CATISV010000074.1, from coordinate 1,180 downwards.
AATAGAACCATATGCTGAAGATGTATACTGAAAAGAATAATGCTGCTTTCCAAGAAATTAAAAATCCAACAAGAACACCTATGAAATTTAACAAAAAATAAATCCTTAATCTAGTTTCTTGTTTTACAAAATTATCAAGATCAGCTTTATAAGGTCTATTTATTTTATCTGCTTTAATATCGTAAAAATTATTAATTATATAACCTCCGGCAACGACACAAACATTGGCAAATACTATAAAAAAAAGATGTAAATCTAAAGCAACGTTCATTATCGATTTCTTTGGAGAGAAAATATAAATAGAGGCTAAATATTGGGCAATAACTAAGACAAGAATATTATATCCTCTTACTACAGATAGTAAACTGAAAAATTTGTAAAATAAGGATATTTTTTTGGCACTAACCATTGGTAAAAGAATTTAAAATCTATACACCAATTCTAATTTGTAATTTTTTAGGGAAATTTTTGCTTTTTCATAATCTTCTGTAAATCCTAAGATATAACCTCCACCGCCAGAACCACACAGTTTTAAATAATAATCGTTTGTCTTAATCCCTTGAGCCCAAATTTTCTGAAAAGCAGCAGGGATCATGGGTTTAAAGTTGGCCAAAACAATTTTTGACAACTTTTTAACATTTCCAAATAATGATGTTACATTTCCGTCAAGAAAATCGTCTATACATGCATCTGTATATCTTGCAAACTCTTCATTTAACATTTTCCTAAAACCTTCATTCTTCATTTTATTCATAAAGATGTTTACCATGGGTTCGGTTTCTCCAACTTGTTCCGAATCTAATAAAAACACGGCTCCTTTTCCTTCTTTTTGGGATGGAATTCCTGTAGGTTCTAAAGTGTTTTTTGAACGAATTAGAATAGGGATACTTAGGTAACTATTTAAGGGGTCTAAACCAGAACTTTTTCCATGAAAGAAAGATTCCATCAAAGAAAAAATTTCTTTCAATTTTAATAATTTATCTCTCGTCAAATTTTCAAGAACAGTAATCTTTTCGTTTGCATATTTATCATAAATGGATGCCACTAGAGCTCCCGAGCTTCCAACTCCATACCCTTGAGGAATCGAGGAGTCAAAATACATCCCATTGTTGATATCCTCTTCTATAGATTCTAGATCAAAAGAGACTAGATCAGTTGACAAGTTTTTTAGATAATTATA
>CATISV010000073.1 GCA_949541125.1 Flavobacterium sp. SCGC AAA160-P02 | reverse complement strand
TGGTCAATTTCATTTTTATTTTTCATAAAATGAGAATATCGTTCTCTAGTAATTGCAAATTTATCGAGAATAAGTTCGTATAATTCTTGCTTTGCATGACCATAGCCATAGTTTCCTCTTTCGTATTTTATTTTCATTTCTCCTATTTCACTTTTAGAGGCTAATAATTTATAAAGGGCAAAAATAGTATCAGTATCAGTATTTTTAGAATCCTCAAGAGATTTACTATCTGTTTTTATGGACATTATTTGTTTCCGTAATTTTTTTTCAGGTAAAAAGATGTCAATGACGTTATTTCTAGATTTACTCATTTTCTCACCGTCAGTTCCAGGAACTAATTTTGTCTGTTCTTGTATTTTTGCTACTGGAGAAACTAACGTTTCGCCTATAGCATTGTTAAAACGATTGGCAACATCTCTTGCCATTTCAAGATGCTGTAATTGATCTTTCCCAACTGGAACAATTTCTGCATCATATAATAAAATATCTGAAGCCATTAACATAGGATATGAAAATAAGCCAGCATTCACATCAAAAAGCCTGTCAGATTTATCTTTAAAACTATGTGCTAGAGTTAGCCTTTGATATGGGAAAAAACAACTGAGATACCATGTCAGTTCGGTTACTTCAGGAACATCACTTTGTCTGTAGAACACTGCCTTATCTACATCAAGACCGCAGGCCAACCATGTCGCAGCTGTGCTGTAGGTGTTTTCTCGTAACTCATTTCCATCTTTAATTTGAGTAAGAGAATGCATATCAGCGATAAATAAGAAAGCGTCATTTTTTGGATCATTAGACATCTCTATTGCTGGTAGAATTGCTCCTAAAAGATTCCCTAAATGTGGTGTCCCAGTACTTTGGACACCAGTTAATATTCTTGACATTGGTGTGATTTTATTTAAACAAAAATACAGTTTTCATTATAAAATGAATCAAACAAAAGAATATTACTACATTCGTTTTATGAAATTGATAAAAATACCTCTATTGTTAATTTGGAGACTGTGGTTTTACATTTTGATATGTGTTACTATTCTATTAATGTCTCCTTTTTTAATTGTTTTAACTTCTAAAGAGCGATATTATCCTGTTTTTTGGAAACTAATAAGAGGATGGTCTCATTTGTTAGTTTACGGAATGGGCTTTAGAATTGACAAACAAATTGATCAAGTTATCGATAGAGGAAAAAGCTATGTGTTTTGTCCTAATCATGCTTCTTTAATGGATCCTTTTGTTTTAATTGTTTTGAGTAAAAACCCAATCGTTTTTGTTGGTAAAAAGGAATTGGTCAAGATTCCAATATTTGGGTTTTTCTATAAACGAGTTGTTATTATGGTTGATAGAAGTAATCCTGTTAGTAGAAAAAACGTTTATGAAACTGCCAAAAAAAGACTCCAATCAGGAACTAGTATTGGTGTTTTTCCTGAGGGATTAGTCCCTAAGTATGATGTTATTTTATCGCCATTTAAAAATGGAGCTTTCAGTTTGGCTATAGAACATCAAATTCCAATCGTACCACAAACTTATTATGATTGTAAAAGATTATTTTCTTGGAATTTTTTTAAAGGAGGAGTAGGGACTTTTAGAGTTCGACAACATCATTTTATTGAAACAAAAGGGCTTAAACCTAAGGATATACCAATTTTAAAAGAAAAAACATTTCAAGTATTATATAATGAACTATCCTCTGATGCGTTATATATGAAAGATACTACTAGTCATAAATGAAAGTAGAATTAAATTACCAATACTCCAAAAGAGAGGAGAGATTAAATATTTTTACTCATGCTTTTGGCTTGTTGTTAAGTATCCTTTCATTGCCATTTCTTTTGATGAAATCTTTAGATTATACAGGTTTTTGGAAACCAATAAGTTTTATCATTTATGGGCTTAGTTTAGTGATTTTATATTCTGCATCGACATTTTATCATGCTGCTAAAGATCCCAAACTAAGAAGAAAGCTAAATATTTTTGATCATGCCGCCATATATGTCTTGATTGCAGGAACATATACTCCTTTTACTATCATTACCCTTGGAGGAATATTAGGATGGATTATTTTTGGACTTACATGGTTTTTTGCCATCATTGGGATAGTAATGAAACTTTTTTATACAGGGAGATTTGACAAACTTTCTACTATATTATATATATTGATGGGCTGGCAAATTATAGTTGTAATAAAGCCATTATCTAATAATTTTTCAATAGAAGGGATGAAATTATTATTCCTAGGAGGAATCTTTTATACGATAGGGGCATTTGTGTATTCCTTTAAAAAAATTCAATACAATCATGCAATTTTTCATGTATTTGTGGTTTGGGGAAGTTTGTGTCATTTTTTTAGTATTTATTGTTATATATGATGGTTTAATCTTAAATAAAAAATTCAAAAAAAATAAAAATAATTTTTTACGAAAACGTTGTAGTTAATTTATAATAATATTGTATATTTGTCTCACCTAAGTAATTTTAGGTGTAAATAAATCTTATTTTAGGGGGTAGATTTATTAAATTTCCTCGAGTTGTAAAACTCGAGGTTTTTTTATTTCATATTATGAAATTATTTATGAACTGATTTTTTTATCTTTATGATAAGGATAAAAAATATCTTTTAATTAGTCATTTGTTAGACAACACATTTTTTTTTACTAAGGTTAGTGACATACCAAATAATATATGGGATGAATTAGCTTGTTCTTCTTACGTATATTTTACTTCAGAGTATCTATCAGCCATTGAAAAAAATAATCCTCATATACTATATTTTTATATCATTATAAAAAATAATCAAAACAAGGCCATTGCTTTTGCAAGTATTCAAATTATTAATTTCTATTTGAATACGATAGAAAACGAATTCACAAATTTTTTAAAAAATAGTACTTCTATTGCTAGGAAATTAAAAATTTTACCTGAAGAAAAGCCTTTAAAAATTTTAAATTGTGGTAATATTTTTGTGAGTGGTGAACATGGAATATATATTAAAAATGGTCAAAACAAATCCATTATTTTAAAAAAAATATCCAAGGCCATTTCTCACTATACTAAGAATAGTGACCAACCAGATTCTATTGATATATTTATTATAAGAGATTTTGTGGTTCAATCTTTATCCGTTAGTAATGAACTCCTCAACTTAGGGTATTATTCTTTTAATGTTGAGCCAAATATGAAATTAAAAATTGATTATAGGTGGCGTAATTTTGAGGATTACTTAAGTTCATTAAAAACAAAATTTAGAGTAAAATCGAGGAAGGCCTTACAATTAAGTAGTGACCTTATTGTGAAAGAGATCACTACCCAAAACTTTGATCAACATGTTTGCCAAATGACTGAATTGTACAAAAATGTTGTCTCAAAAGCCGATTTTAATTTGGGACAATTTAAGATAGCAACGTATAAGGATTTAAAAGAAACGTTTGGAGATTCTTATATTCTTAAGTCGTATTGGATAGAAAATAAAATGGTAGGGTTTATGTCCGGTCTAATTCATAAAAAAAAACTGGATGCACATTTTGTAGGGATACATTATGAATTAAATAAACAAAAGGCAATTTACCAAAGGATGTTATATGATTATATAAATATTGCTATTATGGAAAAATTAACAAGTTTGAATTTTGGAAGAACTGCTAGCGAAATTAAAAGTTCAGTCGGAGCAACTCCAGAACACTTAACAATATATGTTCGACATAAAAAAACGATGACAAATAAAATTTTAAAATTATTTTTGTCAAATATCCATCCTAAGGAGTATCATCAAAAATTTCCATTTAAAAAAGAGGAGTAAGAGTTTATGAAAACAATAGATGATTTATTAAAAATTATAACATTAGAAAAAATAGATACTCATACATATTCTGGGATTAGTAAAAACATGGGAAGTCCAAATGTTTTTGGAGGACAAGTATTAGCACAAGCATTGTATGCAGCTTATAGAACAACTCCAAAAGATCGCTTTGTTCATTCATTGCATTCCTATTTTCTTTTGCCTGGTGATTTATCTCTACCAATAACCTACAGAGTTACAGAAATGAGAAATGGTGGTAGTTTTTCAACGAGGAGGGTTACTGCCTTACAAAAAGGAAAAACAATATTTATTTTGGCGGCTTCGTTTCACAAAAAAGAAAGTGGATATGAGCATCAAACAACGATAAAGACTGAAATTAAACAACCAGAGGAGCTCTTAAGTTGGAGTGATATGTTAATACAATATCGAGATTACCTTCCCAATAAATTGAAAGTTTTTTTGAGTATTGAGAGACCAATAGATTTTAAACCTGTATCAATTGTAAACCCTTTAGAACAAAAAGATCTGCCAGCTGTAGAGGATGTTTGGTTTAAATTAAAGGGAGATGTTAATAATTTAGAATTACCTTTGAAACAACAACTATTAACCTATGTTTCAGATTACAATATTTTAAATGCGGCATTAAAACCCAATGCAAGTAAAGCAAGTTTAGGGAATACTCAAATGGCAAGTTTAGACCACTCTATGTGGTTTTTTAGAGATTTTGACTTTGACGATTGGATGTTGTTTTCTGTTGTATCACCTAGCACTTCAGGAGCTAGAGGTTTGGTTACAGGAAATATTTTTACAAGAGAAGGAAAATTGATAGCAACCATTGCTCAAGAGGGGTTGTTAAGACCAAAAAAAAATAAATAAGATGGACGCCTTAATATATGTATTAAGTATCAATGGATTAATTTTTTTAATAAGTTTAGCTTTTTATTATGTTCCACCGAAGAATATAAATAAAATATATGGTTATAAAACTCATAGAACCATGCAAAATAAAAATTGTTGGGATTTTGCAAATCATTTATTTAGCATAACATTATTAAAATATTCGGGAATTATTTTGATAACGTCTTTAGTTTTAACATTTTTAAATCCCACTATGATGAGTTCTTGGGTTCCAATGGGATTGATGATCGTTACATTATTTATTGCTGTGATGATAACAGAAAAGGGACTCAATGAAAATTTTGATCAAGAAGGAAACAGAAAAACTAAAAAGTAGTAATTAAAGAGAAAGAAAAGTTTCTTCCAGGAGCAGATATCCCAGAAGCAAACTCTCTATAATGCTCGTCGAGCAAATTACTAACGATTACTTGTAATTTCCAATTTTTATTAAATATATAACTGCTATTAAAACCAAAAGTAATCCAACTGGGCGATCCAAAATAAATATCGAGATCATCAATCGCGTTTTCATTAACAACAGGAGTTAAATCATGATTATCAATTCCTTCTGTTAAATTAAAAGTTGTAATATCTTTTTTGCTATTAAATCGAAGAGAAGCACCAACTTGTAATTTTTTATCAATATAATTTAGATCAAACTGACCAAACAGCGGAGGAATAGATGACAAAGGTTCTTTAGTATCATAGGTTTTACCTTTTGTATAGGTTATAAATCCGGAAGAGCTTATTTTTTCCGATAATTTACCCTGATAACTTGCTGTATAACCGAGAATATAAGCATTGCCCCTATTTTGGTTTGCAACGATGTTCGTCATTTCATCATCATACGTTAATTGATGTCCATTCATAAAAAAATCATCTCTAATAATATAATGTTCTAATAATGTATAATAAGTGTTGAAACCAATTCTGAATTTTTTCTTATTAAAATATTTTTGTATACCAATTTCTGTGCTGTAGGCAAACTCTGGTTTTAGATGAATATTCGGGACAGTTATATTTCCTGATTTTTCTCTTACTCGACCTATGTCATCTATATTAGGAGATCGAAAGCCTGAGGATAAAACAGTATTTAATTGCCAATTTTTGGTGGGTTTGTATACATATCCAATGGTTGCTGTAAAGGCAGAATTATTCAGTTTTATATTTGTTTCAGGTAAGTCAATAAAAGACAAATCTATCCAGGTTGCCTCTAAATTTGTTTGTGTAAAACGAATCCCGGTATTTAATGTAGATTTGGAATTTAAATCTTGTCTGTAGCCCATATAAGCCGCGTAACTATCATACCTACTCCCACCGTCAGGATACCGAGATTGAACTGGAAAATTATCAGAAAATCCAATAATTTCATTACCAGAAACATCTAAAGTTCTCCCAAATGCATTTGAACTTACATCGTTATGTGAAAATTCAAAGCCATAGGTTAGAAGTCTGTTTTGTTTTTGTTGTATAGGAATCGAAAAGTCACCATTAAGACTAAATATAGCAACATTTTCATTTCTATATGATCGGTCTAAACTTAGGAACCTCCTTTGTATTCTTGATTCTTTAATATTTTGATATGCTAACGTTATTGTACCTTTATCAATCCACGTTTTCCTGGGATTAATAACAAATTGAGGAGAAATTAACAAACGTTGTTGAGGACCGTAATACCACTCAGCAAATTTTAAAGTTCCTTCATCTTTTTCATCTAATCTGTCAAACCTTGGAATCTGTGAAGAGGTAGAGTACTGGAAATTGAGTTTTAAATCTGTTTTTTTTGATAAAGGGATGAAAAATTTTTGCAGCAAATCCGTTTGATTATACCCTGTATTTCGCTGTAAGTTGGGGTCGGAATTTGCAGTTGCTGTTTCTGAGAAAAAAGAATTAGTATTTTCAGAATAGTCAAAAACTTTTCCCCAATTATTGAAACCGTGAGATCTATTTTTTCCCATTTTTAAATCTCCAAAATCACTATAGGAAACACTTGTAAATGACCCCCATTTTTTTGTGCTTATTTCTACCGATGCATTACTGGTGATTTCGTTATTTATTGATGAAAACCGATTAAAAAAACTTGTATTGATTTTTGTTTTTGTGGATAATTTGGGTGTCTTTGTAAAAAAATGGATAACGCCTCCTAGAGCATCTGATCCATAGATTACCGATGAGGGTCCGAAAACAATTTCTGTTCTGTCTAGCTGATTAGGAGACACTGTAATGGTATTTTGTAGATGACCTTTTCTATAGATTGCATTGTTCATTCTAACACCATCTACAACAAGTAAAACCCTATTTGATTCCATTCCTCTTATCACTGGACTTCCACCTCCCATTTGAGATTTTTGAACTTTAATTCCTGGGATAGTAGCGAGTATATCTGCAGATGTTTGGGGAGATAATTGCTCAATTTCTTTTTCTGATATTACAGCCACTCTTTCTGCAATTCTATTAGTTTTTGCTTTCCCTTTAAAAACAGATAAAATGACTTCATCTAATTGCTCGGATTGTCTTGTCAAATAAACAGTATAATTTTCATTTTGTAAACTGCTTTTCTTTTTCATTTTTAAAGCATAAGAAATATGAGAGAAAATTATAATACTTTGGTCTTTCACAAGAGAAAGATCAACAAATCCATTTTTATCGGTTGAAGAACTGAATGATTCTTGTTCAGTGAAAACCGTAACATTTAATATGGGTTTTCCTGTTTCTTTATCAACTACTTTTACTTTTTGAGCAAAAGAAGAAACTGTAATTAAAAAAAGTACAAAATATACAATCGTCTTCATCTACATATATACTGTTTCTAAAACTGTTAGAGATTTTGGTTTTTTAAACCCGGCCAAATGTAATTCAAAATATCGAATTAATAGGTGTAATAATTTTTGTCTTTCAGTTTTAGAAAAGGTTATGCTGTCTACCTTATCAAAATGTATGCCTAAAAGCTTTTTTAGCTGAATTAATTCGTGTCCCACAACAATATTATTATTTCCTAATTCATCAGTAAAAACTCCTTCTTTTAAATGAAATCCATTTTTATTGGGTTTAGAAAGGTCAGGGTAAAACCCTAAAAATTTGGTAAGATTTAATAAAAAAAGCAAATGAAAATTTGAAATATGTTGATGCGTATCAAGCCAAATAAGAGAACGTTCTATATAATCGTATAAAAGATTGTTATTTTCTTGTTCTTGAATTGCACTTCCCAATATTTCTGAAAGAAATAACACAACGGACTGTTTAACAATGGAGGTATGAATTGATTTATAGACATTAATAACTTGAGCCTCTTTCAAGTTTTGTAAACTTCTTTTTTCTTGATGATTTGCAATAATAGTAAGTTGTGTTAAAGGCAAAAAATAAGCGGTTTTTAGCCGTCCTTTTTTTGATTTTAAGATTCCTTTTAATATATAAGAAACTAGTCCAACCTCTTTCGTATATAATTTCACAATTAAACTTGAGTCACGATATTTAATTGTGCTGATGACTATGGCCTTTGACGATACAACTGACATTAATTGATGATTGCAATTTTTGTTGTTGATGTTTCTGAAGCATCTTCATTTGCTAGTATAACAATATAGACTCCTGAAGCAACTTTGTTTCCTGCTAAATTAGTTTTGTCCCAAACAACTTTACCTCCCTGTAATTGCTGACCTTCTATCACGTTGGTTTCAAAAACTAAATTTCCAGCTACATCTAAAATTTTTACGTTGGTTCCTTTTGGTAAATTTGTTTCATTTCTCCCATCTATAGTGACTGTATTATGAAATTTTCGAACAGGATTTGGGTAGGCATAAACTTCTCCTAAGCTATCTCCAAAGGGGGCCACATTACTATTGTAAGCAACCACCCCTTTATCAGTTGCAAAATAGACTTTTCCTATTTCTTCATCTACGGCAATTTTTACAATTCTATTAGAAGGTAAAGGAGAATTTTCAGAACTAAAAGAGGCTATAGTTGTTCGTCCATTTGGATTTGTGTAGACGACACCACCATTGTCAGTTCCAAACCACTTATTGTTGGCGCCATCAACGACTATAGAGGTTACAAATTGGTCTCCTAATAGTTTTTTGGCAATTCCATCTTCTTCAAAAATAATTGGCTGGGCGTCTACCACATCATCTTCAAAAACAGAGGAAGCATTATTAAAAACAACTAAACCAGTGATAGTTCCAATCCAAATTCTATTATCTCTATCTACGGCAATACTCTCTACTCTTGCATTAGGTAAACTTCCTTGGGTTATTGTTGTTGAGAGTCCTCTTACCCTAGCTCCATTTTCATTAAAGGCAACAATTCCATCAGCTCTAGTTCCAATCCAAATAGTATTACTTCTATCAATGGCTATTTCAGAAAGCCCAAAAGAATTTTCAGGTTTTCCTTCGCTGATATCATATCCAGCCCAAGAACCATTTGAAAATTTTTTTAACTCCTTTGACCCCCCAATATTCATCAACCATAAATTTCCTTGATTATCAAATACTGACCCCGAAATTCTTATAGTAACCCTATTCGCATCATCTTCTACAATATCTTCTAATGGACTATTTAAATAATTATAAAAATTGGTAATTTCATTATTTTCGACCTCAAATAAGCCACCTGTATCGAAGGTGTTAATTAAGTTAGTATCTCCAAAACCACTGATATATACTTTATTTTTATTTGTTGGATGGATGGCTACATCTACGAAATCTGGAAAAGGATTTAAAGGATTGTTCGTAGCTGTAAACCAGGTTTCTCCATCATAGTGAGTAAATCCCAATTTACGTTGGGTAGGGCCATAGGTTGGCCCAAACCCGCCATATACAACCCACAATTCATTACTCCGTGCGCTTAGTGAAAAGACATCATTAGAAATTGGGCCCTCTGGGTGAATTTCAATAAAATCTGCAGTATTAGCAAACGTTGAGGTTAAAACACCAAATTGATTGGTTGCCAAAAATAATTCATTATTTTCAGCAAATACCGTATTCAGCGTATAGTCAAAATTAATGTTTGCAGAATTTTGAATAACTTGGTTGAGGGTTATATCGTAGATCATTAAAGAATCATTAAAAGCAATTGAGAGGTTTGTCGAAGATGCTTTCATTCCATTAACGATCTCAAAAAAATCTGTGATGAAAAATAATTCATTAGTTTCTCTTAATTCAAATAAAGTTGAATTAAAAATAGTATATAGTTTATTATTGAAAACCGTAATGTTCTTAAAATGATTATTCCCAGATGATATATGTGACCAATTATTAAAGTCAATTAAATTAGGGTTATCTATAGCAGCATGAAAAATCCCATTATTTGTAGCAGCATAAATCCGATTATTAAAAACCGTTATTTCATTTACCTTTACATCACTTGAGTTATTTCCAATAAAAAAAGTATCGCCAAACTCTAACTGATTGATATCGTACTCAACGATTGCAAAAGATGTAGACACATAAAGTTTCTCTTGGTATTCAAAAATATGATTTATGCTTTTTTCTCCAGATTGATTAAAACTTACAATATCCGAAGAAGAAGTGATACTTCCGTCAGAATCGACAACTTCTAATAAACCATTTTCATAACCAATAATTAGTCTGTTTGTATCAATGCTATAGTGAATTGCAGTAGTAGTTTCTCCAGACAAACCTTGAACAGAAGATAATTTTTGTATTTCTTGTGTTATAAAATCATAGGTAAATATTGCATTATCTGATAAAGCATATATACTATTTTCTACTTTTACAAAATCTTTTACATTATTATATGAAAAAAAGTCTTCCCAAGAATCACTAAAATCTTCTTGAGCAGAAGATAAGTAACTCAAAGAAAAGAAGAGAAGAAGAAGTGTTTTTTTCATTTAAGTAAATTGAAAATCAAATATATTTATTTCTTTCTAACAATAACGATAATTCTATTACATTCGTACAAACGATAAAATAAAATGAACCTAGAAATCGAAAGAAAATTTTTAATAATTAACAATGAATTTAAAAAAGTCAGTTTTAAAAGGAAATATATTATTCAGGGCTATTTAAACTCTAACAAAAACAGAGTAGTTAGGATTAGGATTATAGATAATAAAGCCTATTTGACTGTTAAAGGAATTTCTGATGAAAATGGAGTAAAAAGATTTGAATGGGAAAAAGAGATCTCCTTGAAAGAAGCCAAAGAATTGATGGAGCTATGTGAAAAAGGAATCATTGAAAAGTACAGATATTATCATAGATATGAGGATCACCTTTTTGAGATCGATGAATTTTTAGGAATGAGTAAAGGGCTTTGTGTCGCAGAAGTTGAACTAAAGCACGAAAATGAATTTTTTCAAAAACCTTCGTATCTTGGAAAAGAAGTAACAGGTGAAAAAAAATATTACAATTCAAACCTAACAAAGTTTCCCTTTAATGAATGGGAAAAGGCCTAATATTCTAAATGAGATGACTATTTTTTAATATCAGTTACTTTGTTACTTAAAAGCATTTAATCCTGTAATATCCAATCCAGTAATTAGTAAATGAATGTCATGTGTTCCTTCATAAGTTATAACACTTTCTAAATTCATTGAATGACGCATAATAGAATACTCTCCACTAATTCCCATTCCTCCTAATACTTGTCTTGCTTCTCTAGCAATTTGAATAGCCATATCAACATTGTTTCTTTTAGCCATAGAGATCTGGGCAGTGGAGGCTTTTCCTTCATTACGTAATACACCCAAACGCCAAGTTAATAATTGTGCTTTTGTAATTTCAGTAATCATTTCTGCTAATTTTTTTTGTTGTAATTGAAACTGACCAATTGGTTTTCCAAACTGCATGCGTTCTTTACTGTATCGTAAAGCAGTATCATAACAATCCATAGCAGCCCCAATAGCTCCCCAAGCAATTCCATAACGGGCAGAATCCAAACACCCTAATGGCGCTCCCAAACCAGACTTATTTGGCAGTAAATTTTCTTTAGGAACTTTTACATTATCAAAGATTAATTCACCAGTAGATGAAGCACGTAATGACCACTTATTGTGGGTTTCAGGAGTAGAAAACCCTTCCATACCACGTTCAACAATTAGTCCGTGAATTCTTCCCTCTTCATTTTTTGCCCAAACAATAGCTATCTGAGCTATTGGAGAATTTGAAATCCACATTTTTGCTCCATTTAAAAGATAATGATCTCCCATATCTTTATAATTGCTAGTCATTCCTCCTGGATTTGATCCATGATCAGGCTCTGTTAAACCAAAACAGCCCATCCATTCACCAGAGGCTAATTTGGGTAAATATTTTTGTCGCTGTTCTTCATTTCCATATTTCCAAATCGGATACATTACTAGAGAGGATTGAACTGATGCAGTAGACCTAACTCCAGAATCACCTCTTTCTATTTCCTGCATGATTAACCCATAAGAAATTTGATCCAAGCCAGCACCACCATATATTTCAGGAATGTATGGGCCAAAAGCGCCTATTTCTGCTAATCCACTAATAATTTGAGTTGGGAATTCAGATTTTTGAGCGTATTCTTCAATTATTGGTGATACATCTCTTTTTACCCATTCTCTAGAAGCATCTCTAACGAGTTTATGTTCTTCAGTTAATAAATCATCTAATTGATAATAATCAGGTGCTTGAAATAAATCTGGTTTCATGTTCTTTATTTTGATTTGAGACGTCAAATTTAAAGAATAGATAGTTAAAATTTGACTAGATTTAAATATATTTTTAACGATTTAAAAATATTGAAAGTAATCGATGAAAATGATGTACCCCTTTTTCTCGTGTTGGAGAAAATCTTCCGGTATTATAAAAAGAAGAAAGAACTCCCTTTTGTACATTTTCTACAACAGCCTCATCTTCTTCCTCTACTTTGTCTAAGTTACTTCCAGCACCTTTATTTAGTTTAGAAGGATCAAATACATAACTAATAAAAGAAACTTTTGACTCATCAATTTTTATGGGTTTAACAATATTAATAGACAATCCCCAAGGGTAAAAGTTAAACATCATATTAGGGAACACCCAATAATAATAGGCAGCAACATTTTTTCCATAATCAATATGGTCTATAGGGAATTCAAAAACTTCTTCATTATTATCAGCATAACCAATTTGCAAATTACAATGTCTATAAATAATTGTTTCATAGCTGCCATAATCTAAAACTTCATTTAAGCCTTCATGAACAAAAGGAACATGAAAACCTTCCAAATAATTATCACAGTATAAAGCCCAATTTGCATGAACTACAAAGTTTTTATGTAACGTTTCATCTAGTTTAAACTGATCAATAGGCAAAAAACCCACACGTTCTTTCATAACATCAATAACCTCTTGAAAATCAAAACTAGGGTTTAGACCAGCAAATAAAAAATGCCCCCATTTTCTAATTGGGAATCTGTGTAAATTATCACATGGGCGAGGGAAATTTTTAGCGTCATTAAATTCTGGCATAAACTCAAGCGATCCTTCTAAGTTAAACCGTCTTCCATGATAAGAGCAGATAAGTTTTTTTGATTTTCCCGAATCTAATGCTATAATATTCCCTCGATGAGTACAAACATTTGTTAGACAATTGATTGTGTTTTCTCTGTCTTTAGTTAATACCATTGGTTCTGTTAAAAAACCATCTAACAAGATAAATGGATGAACAGATTGTGGCTTTCGAATTTGATTCTCATCACCAACCCATTGCCAAGAATTTAAAAAAACTTTTTCTTTTATAGCATCAAATACCAGAGGGTCCTTATAAAAAGAAGCAGGAAGAGTTTCTGCTTTTGTAATATCTGAATCGATTTTAAAGTTCATTTATCTTATTTAATTGTATATTTCGAATATATAGTATACTAAAATTACACAATTAAAATGAATTCTGCTAGCAAAAAGATAGGATTGATAACAACAACATCTTTGGTTGTTGGCAATATGATTGGTGCTGGAATATTTTTATTACCGGCCACCTTAGCGTCCTATGGAAGTATAAGCTTGTTGGGTTGGGTTTTTACCGCAATAGGATCCATTATTTTAGCAAAAATTTTTAGCAATTTAAGTAAGATTATTGTTAATAAAAGTGGAGGGCCTTATACCTATTCAAGAGAAGGTTTTGGTGATTTTATTGGATTTTTAGTCGCCTGGGGTTATTGGATTTCTATTTGGATTAGCAATGCCGCAATTGTTATTGCGGTAATAGGAGCTTTGAGTTTCTTTTTCCCTATTTTAGAATCGAATTCATTGGCAGCTGTTTGTACAGGTCTAGTATTGATTTGGTTTTTTACATGGCTTAATTCTAAAGGTGTTAGAGCCTCAGGTAAAATACAAGTTATCACGACCATTTTAAAGATACTACCTTTAGTATTTATAATTTTTCTTGGGGTTTTCTTCTTCAGACTCGAGAATTTTCCTGTATTCAATTTAACTGGAGAAAGTGATTTTGCTACATTTCCAGTAGTAGCGGCCTTGACTTTATACGCCTTTTTAGGAATAGAATCAGCCAGTATCCCCGCAGAAAACATAAAATCTCCAGAAAAAACAGTACCAAAAGCAACAATGCTAGGAACAATCATTAGCACAAGCATATATATACTGGGAACCTTCATTTTATTTGGAATTTTGCCAACAGATACCTTACAAAATTCTTCAGCTCCTTTTGCAGAAGCAGGAGAAATAATTGGGGGGGCGTATGCAGGTTACTTTGTTGCTGCTGGAGCCGCAATTTCTGGTATTGGTGCATTAAATGGGTGGATCTTAATATTAGCTCAAATTCCCATGGCAGCAGCAAAAGACAATATCTTTCCTAGAATTTTTAAGAGAGAAAACAAAAAAGGAGCTCCAATACTAGGATTAATCATTGGAAGCTTATTAACTTCCTTAGTAATGTTAATGAATTATTCAGAGGGTTTAGTGAAGCAGTTTACTTTTATGGTGAACTTAACGGTCCTAACTTGTTTGGTTCCGTATTTATTCGTCTCTGCAGCCTATATTCTTATTCTTATTGATAGAAAAACACATATAAATAGCGTCGTTAAAACCTTTGTTTTAGGATTTTTAGGATTTTTATATTCTTTGTGGGCCATTTATGGCTCAAGGGCTGAGGTTGTATTCTATGGGTTTTTATTATTATTATTGGGAATTCCCTTTTACTCTTTGATACAATGGAATAAATCGAAAAGAAAATGAAAGAAACCTATCATTCAGAATATTTGACTTTAGAATCTGTTTACTTAAAAACTGCTAAGAATTCATTTCAGTCAGAAAAGTATTTGGCAAATCAATGGAAGGCTCTAAAGTATCTTTCAAAACCAAATTATGAGAAAGCATTACAAGAGTATGAGATTTTTAATTCGTTCTTTACAGGTAAAAATATTCAAACATGTTTTTTTCCTTCAAATGAAAAAGTACTAATAGATTCAATGTATTGTAGAGATGCTTCTATTGCCACAGATTTTGGAATCATCATTTGCAATATGGGTAAAAAAGGAAGAATAAATGAACCAATGGCACAATTAGAAATATATCAAAGAAATAATATCAAGGTATTGGGAGAAATTAAATCTCCCGGAACCCTTGAAGGTGGTGATGTTGCTTGGCTAGATAATAAAACATTAGCTGTTGGGCATTCGTACAGAACGAACGAGGAGGGGATTCGTCAATTAAAAGCGTTATTGACACCAAAAGGAGTGGAGGTACTTATTGTAGAACTACCCCATTATAAAGGGAAAGAAGATGTTTTTCATTTGATGTCAATTTTAAGTCCAATCGATAAAGATTTAGCTGTCGTATATTCTCCTTTAATGCCAATAAAGTTTAGAAATGAATTAGTAGATAGGGGGTTTCAATTGATAGAAGTTCCCAAAGAAGAATTTGATTCTTTGGGATGTAATGTTTTAGCTGTTGCACCTAGAGATTGCTTGATGATAAAGGGAAATCCAAAAACTCAAAAATTACTCGAAGAATCAGGTTGTCATGTTGTTGCTTACAAAGGAAATGAAATTAGTCTAAAAGGAGGAGGAGGGCCAACTTGTTTAACAAGACCAATGAGAAGAATGTTTTCCTAAGCAAGTATTTTAAGGATAAATAATTCCTAAGATATTCCTTTTAAGAAACCGTTTTCAGTAAGTTTGTAATAATGAAATTTACATTAGAAAAAAAAGAAAGGTTAAAAAGTAGAAAACTGATAGAAAAACTTTTTGAGGAGGGAAAAACGATTAGAAAATTTCCACTTAAATTGATTTACCTAACAATAGAGTCTCTTCCTGCGCAGTCTAATAAAGTATCTTTTTCTGTTCCAAAAAGAAATTTTAAAAAAGCTGTTGATCGAAATAGAATAAAAAGATTGCTAAGAGAGGCATATCGTTTGGAGAGAAAAACAGTTTTTAACACCTCTAGTTTATCCTGTATTTTTATGATAACTTATATCGGAAAAACAGAACCTATTTTATTTGATATTCAAGAAAAGATTCGAGAAGTTTTAACGTTATTAAAAGAAAGAAAATAAAAAATATGGTTGGTTCTAAAATAAAAAGATATGTAATAACGATTCTAGTCCTTGGAATTATCCCCCTTATATTTTCTTTTAAGTCAAGTTTTTTTGAAGTTGCGAAGCAAATAGAAATTTATACAACATTATTTAAAGAGTTAAATTTATATTATGTAAACGAAATTAATCCCGCCGAATTTACCAACAAAGCCATTAAAAATACACTTAAAGATCTGGACCCTTATACAAATTATTATGATGAGCAAGAAGTTGAGAAAGAAAAAATTAGAAGAGAAGGAGAGTATGCGGGAATTGGTGTTTCTGTTTTTTATGATACAAAGGGAATCATCTTGAATGAAATTTACAAAGGGTATGAAGCGGATAGAAAAAAGTTAAAGGCAGGAGATATTATTACCAAAATAGGAGATCAATCCCTAGAAAATATGAATAGGGATCAAATGTCAGAAATGCTAAAAGGAGCTCCCAACAAATCCATTGATTTAGAGATTTTAAGGCAAGGAAACATTAAAAAAATTAGAGTAGTTACAGAAAAAGTTGTTTTAAATCCTGTTCCTTTTTTCGATTTGATAGATCATGAAACTGGGTATATTGTCTTGACTAAATTTAATCAAAAAGCATCATCCGAAGTTAAAAAAGCATTGAAAGCATTAAAAGATAGAGGAATGAAAAACTTAGTTTTTGATCTAAGAAGTAATCCAGGAGGCTCTTTGACAGAAGCCATTAATATCGCGAATTTCTTCTTGCCTAAAGGAAGTACAATTGCATTTACAAAAGCAAAGGTTAAAAAGTGGAGTACCATATATAAAGCGTCAAATACTCCCTTAGATTTAGAAATTCCGTTAACTGTCTTACTTAACGAAAAATCGGCCTCAGCTTCCGAAATAGTAGCAGGTGCTTTGCAAGATTTTGATAGAGCTGTCATCGTAGGAGAGCGTTCTTTTGGAAAAGGATTAGTACAAAAATACAGACAACTAACTTATGGTACACATTTAAAACTCACCATATCAAAATATTATACACCAAGTGGAAGGTGTATCCAAGAGCTAGATTATTCTAACAGAGATGAGAAAGGGGTTGTCCCGAAGTTTTCCGATGGACCCGTGACCTCTTTCAAAACAAAAAATGGAAGAATAGTATATGATGGTGGAGGGATTTTACCTGATGTACTAGTTGGATACTCTGAAAGAAATGCAACTACAAATAAACTGATTCAATCAAGAGCTATTTTTAACTATATTACAGATTATGTCTATAAATACCCAACAATTAATTCAGCGACTGATTATTCATTTTCAAAATTAGGGTTTACAAATTTCTTAGAATATATTGCTAAATCAGATACTATTTTTAAAACAAATCAAGAGAGGATGTTCATAGAAGCTTTTAATTCAACAAAGGATCACAATTCTTTTTCGAAAGAACACCAACAAATAATGAATAAATTAAATCAACAAAAAATTTTAGACCTTAGAGAGAACCAAGAATATTTATCGGATTTAATTAGAGATGAAATTTTAAAAAGATACTATTATTTGGAAGGAGCTTATCATAACAAGCTAAAAAAAGACAAGGTTATTTTAAAAGCAGTGAAAATTCTAAAAAATAAAAGTCAATATACTAAGATTTTAAAAAGCACTTAGCCTTTTTCTAATTTCTTATCTTTGAGGCCTAAAATACTATGTTGCAAACAAAACATCGGGAAAGAACAAGAGCACAAGAATCTACGAATGCGATAGAAAGGTTATACATTTCTATGCGCCATTTGTTTAGCAGGGGTTTTTACAAGCCAATGGGAGTCTCTGGAGAAACCTTGAGGAAATCACTATTACTACTTAGACCTGAAATTTACGGCTCTATTGCAGAAGAGCGGGTGGAATTAAATGGGTTAAAATATGTAATAGAGCGCTTACCGGAAGGAATTGAAGAATGTCAATTTATCAATTTAACTGCAGATGAAGGCTATGATAAATCTCATTTTAAAGTAATTATTCCTCTAAAGAGAAGAAGAAATTGTTATCGAATAGACAAAGATCAAATGAATATAGAAATTACTAGAGGAAGATCTGAAATCTATGATATTTTAACTCATCTCACTTTTCTATTTATAGAGTCTCATAAAATTAAAGAGCGAGTATTATTAAATTTAGATGAAAGTGTTACTAGAGAGTGGACAAACCTAGAAGATGTTGTTCTTCATCAGAAAACTCTTTCCGATAAACAACGAGAAATTATCAATGTTCACTTGGCAAATATATTAGGGAGAACCTACGAAGAAGTTGTCTCAGCATATACTGCGTTTTCTTCATCTGAAAATCCAGATCGTTTCTTTCAGATTATCTATTGGTTGGGAAAACTAGCGATCAATGAAACCTGTCATCAAAACAAGAGAACTATAAATTTTAGTTCTGTACTAAGAGACAGTATTGGTCATCATATTTATGGAGAAATATGGGCTAACAATATAAAAAAAGAGCTAAAACAAAAAGGTCTTTTACAAAGACCGATACATATTATTAGCGCTAATATGCATGGTGTTTTAAACACGATATATGCGACAAGTGCTTTGCCTGTCGTTGCAAAAGGAAAAGAAGGATTCGACTTGTATGAGTTGTTAAGTAATGAAGATAGTAAGCCGCTCCAGAAAAAAGTTAAAGAATATGCCTCAAAAAATGGGCTAACCTTCATAAAAGACACATCAGGAACCAATATCAATGTTCAAATTATTGATACTCAGAAGCTAGATCTAGATAAAACTCAATTTAAGAAAGTAAATTCTAAAGGAGAAGAACCTGTAATTATAGTAATGGATTATGCTTTCGGTGAGCAAGCCTATGAGACCATGGATGAATTATTGAAACCCTATAATGAAAATGAACAGACCATTCATTTAAATGTTACCTCCATATCAATAATGGGGAAAGCAGGAATTTTAGAGGGTGGAAAAGGTGATATCATGATTCCTTCTGCTCATATTTTTGAAGGTACAGCAGATAATTACCCTTTTATTAATGAATTATCTAAAGAAGATCTTCAAGGTTTTGGAGTCACATCTTTTGATGGAACAATGGTCTCAGTTTTAGGAACTTCTTTACAAAATAAGGACCTTTTAAAATTCTTTCATGATTCCACATGGAATGTCATTGGTCTAGAAATGGAAGGAGCTCATTATCAAAAAGCAATTCAATCAGCCTCTAAAATACGTGGTAATATCTCAGAAGATGTTAAAGTGCGTTATGCTTATTATGCTTCTGATAATCCATTAGAAACAGGAGCTACCCTGGCGTCAGGTGGACTAGGTATGTCTGGAGTGACCCCAACGTATGCGATCACACGCAAAATACTAGAGCAAATTTTTTAACAAATAAAAATATTTTTTAATAAAACTTATATCATGTCAAGAAATCAAAATAACAACGAAGAAGAAGTAGACTTAGGATCTTTATTTGTAATTATTGGGAAAGGATTTAAAAAATTCTTCAATTTTATTGGAACTGTATGTATAGGAATTTTTCATAGATTCATTCTAATTTTAATTTTCTTAAGAGTTCATTTAAAAAAGTTTATAATAGCAGCTTTAATTGGTGGATCTATAGGAGTCATTATGGAAAATTATAAAGAAAATAAATATGCATCCAATTTAATAGTTCAACCTAATTTTGAAAGTACACAACAACTTTATAAGAACATTGCTTATTATAACAATCTTATAAAACAAGAAAAGCTTGATCAATTAGCATTAACTTTCAATATAGATACTACAAAAGCATCTTCTTTAAAAAAGTTTAATATTACACCGATAATCAATAAAAATGACATTATAAATGCTTATGACGAATTTATATTAGATGCGGATACCTTAACGGTAAAAAGTTATGATTTTCAAGAATTTGAAAATAGCTTTACTGATTTCGACTATTTAAATCACAACATTGAGGTAGAGGCAACTCAAAGTGATGTTTTTAGTGATTTAGAAGATGCGATTATTGAATCTGTAGAAAAAAACCACTATTTCGAAAGAATAAAAATATTGACAAAAGAAAATCTTTCTACAAGGGATTCAATCTTAAGAGTTAGTTTTAATGAAGTAGACTCATTGCGCAGTGTTTATATGAGGGCACTAATAGAAGGGGCTAAAAATAGTTCAAATGGGACAAATATTGACCTTGGAGGAAATAATGAAACAGCAAAAGAAAATGAATTATTTGAAATTGATAGAAGAATTATTTATGACTTAAATGAGACATATGAAAAAATCGCTGAAAAATCCGATGTTATTAATATCATTTCAAAATTTCAATCCATTGGATCTGAAGTAAAAGGAATTCAAAAGAATTATGTATTTATTTTAGCAGGGATTTCAATTATGTTGACATTGTTTTGTATTCTTTTATTGGAATTAAATACATATTTGACGAATTATAAAAAAGAATAAATGAAACGGATTTTAGTCACTGGAGGTGCTGGATTTATTGGCTCTAATTTCATTATAAATCTTTTGCAAAATAATTCAGATGTCAAAATAGTTAACCTAGATTTACTAACCTATGCTGGTAATCTAGAGAATTTATTAGAATGCCAGAATAACGAAAGATATTCTTTTGTTAAGGGGGATATTTGTGATGAAGAGCTGGTAACATCACTTTTTGAAAAATACAATTTTGATGGGGTCATTCATTTTGCAGCAGAATCACATGTGGATAAATCAATCACAAACCCAGATGCTTTTATTAAAACCAATGTTTTTGGAACTTTTACCTTGTTAAATGTAGCAAAAACCCACTGGATGCTTGAGCCAAATTCGATTAAACCATCGCATGAAAATTCTCGATTTTTACATGTGTCAACCGATGAGGTGTATGGGACACTTGGAGAAACAGGGCTTTTTACAGAAAAAACACCGTATGCGCCCAACAGTCCTTATAGTGCATCAAAAGCATCATCAGATTTTATGGTTAGAAGTTATTTTCATACCTATGGATTGAATGTTGTTACGACCAATTGTTCAAACAATTATGGCCCTAAACAACACGATGAAAAATTAATTCCAACCATTATTAGAAAAGCACTTTGTGGCGATAATATCCCCATTTATGGTGATGGACAAAATATTAGAGACTGGTTGTATGTAGAAGATCATTGTAAAGGCATTGAGCTAGTCTTTAATAACGGAAAAAACGGAGAAACTTATAATATAGGGGGAAAGAATGAGCGAAACAATTTATACATAGCAAACAAAATATGTGAAATTTTAGATCAAATCCATCCAAAAAACATCTCTTACAAAGAACAGATTTCCTTTGTTAATGATCGGCCCGGTCATGACTATAGGTATGCAATAGATGCCAGTAAGTTAGAAAATGAATTAGCTTGGCAGGCAAATGAAAATTTTGAATCAGGAATTTTAAAAACAATAGAATGGTATTTAAACAAATACAAAAATTAAGTGTTTTTAAAATTCCTGATTCAAACAAAGACTTATTTAAGTATTGAAAGTTATTCATATCATCATAAATTAAATAAAATCAAATGAAAGGAATCATTTTAGCGGGAGGCTCCGGGACAAGATTACATCCAATGACTTTATCAATAAGCAAGCAATTAATGCCAGTTTATGATAAGCCTATGATTTATTACCCAATTTCTACATTAATTTCAGCTGGAATACATGAAATTTTAATCATTTCAACTCCGAGTGATACTCCGTTGTTTAAAAAGCTTCTGGGAGATGGGAGTCAAATTGGTTGTTCTTTTGAGTATGCTATTCAAGAGCACCCTAATGGATTGGCGGAAGCGTTTATTATTGGAGAATCTTTCTTAGGAGGGGATAAGGTTGCTTTGATTTTAGGAGATAATATTTTTTATGGAGGAGGTTTATCATCACTTCTAAGAGCTAATAGTAATCCTGATGGAGGGATAATATATGCCTATCATGTTCATGATCCTGAACGTTATGGAGTTATCGAGTTTGATGAGAATGAAAAAGCCATTTCTATAGAAGAAAAACCTTCAGAACCTAAATCAAATTATGCAGTACCAGGAATTTATTTTTATGACAACTCAGTGATAGAGGTTGCTAAGAATATCAAACCAAGTGCACGAGGTGAATTAGAAATAACAGATGTAAATAAAGCATATTTAGAAATGGGAAAATTAAGGGTAAGAGTTCTCGATAGAGGAACAGCCTGGTTGGATACAGGAACCTTTCACTCATTGCACCAAGCCTCTCAATTTGTTCAAGTTATCGAAGAAAGACAAGGCTTAAAAATTGGGGCTATAGAAGTAGCTGCTTACAGTAGTGGTTTTATTACAAAGGAGCAATTACACGATCTAGCAAAACCATTGCTCAAAAGTGGTTATGGTAAAAAATTATTGGAAATCTAATGAACATAAAAACAACAACACTTGATGGATGTTTCATTATAAAACCCAAAGTTTTTGATGATAAGAGAGGCTATTTTTTTGAGAGCTTTCATCAGAAAAAATTTCAAGAATTAACAGGAGTTAAGACTCAATTTGTACAAGATAATCAATCTATGTCACAAAGAGGAGTGTTAAGGGGCTTACATTTTCAAACAGGAAAATTTGCGCAATCAAAACTTGTTAGGGTCATTAAAGGGAGTGTCCTGGATGTGGCGGTTGATTTGAGAAAAGATTCTTCAACTTTTGGAAAACATTTTTCGATTATACTGTCCGAGAAAAATAAGCTACAATTATTTATTCCTAAAGGATTTGCACATGGTTTTGCTGTACTAGAGGACGATACAATCTTCTCCTATAAATGTGATAATTATTATAATAAATTAGCAGAAGATGGAGTTATGTATAACGATCCTGATTTACATATAGATTGGATGCTAGATGAAAATGAAATACAACTTTCAGAAAAAGATGAGAGTTTATCTTCCTTTAAGGAATATAACCTGCAACCCTAAAATTTCATAAAGTAAGACCGCTATTTTGAAGAAGGATACAAAAGAAGTTTTTTTAAAATCATCGAAAGCAATAGTTGTTCAAATAGTGGGTGTTGCTGCCAGACTTTTAACAAGTATTTTTTTAGGAAGAAAATTAGGTGCTTCAGGTTTAGGGGATGTCAATCTAATTAATCAAATTATAACTATCCTTATAGTTTTTACTATGTTTGGTATGGACCATGTTTTAGTAAAAAAAATATCTATAAATAAATCTAGGAAAGAATTCAACTTAATTGGGCAAACAATTTTTACAGCTTTTACTGTTAATGTATTTATAGCTCTTTTTTTAACGTTTACTTTGTTTTTCTTTGCAGACTATATTTCTGTTTTTTTCTCATCCGAACAACTTAAAACCCCGTTGATTATTTCTAGTTTAGTTTTAATACCTCAATCTATAAGTTCATTATTTGCATCAACTATAAATGGCTTCAACAAAGTTTGGCAAAGTAGACTTATTAAAGATTTTTCAACTTCAATTTTTGTTTTTATCGGACTGTTAGCCATAAATTTTTTAAACTTTAAAATTAATTTATTAAACGTAATATTAATTTATGCAATCAGTAGATTATTGACATTTGTCATATCCTTATTATATGTAAGGAAACTATACAAACCAATATTTTTGATTGGAGAAATAGATAAGTCAATGTTAAAAATGGCAAAACCATTATTATTAGTCTCTGCCACAACATTATTATTATCCTCCGTAGACATTATTATGTTAGGTTGGTTGACTGATTCTAAAAATGTTGGACTTTATACTGTAGCAACAAGATTAGTTTTATTTATTGCTTTCTTTCTACAAATTACAAACTCTGTTTTATCACCCAAAATTGCAGCCTTATATGCAAATAAGAAAATAGAGGAAGTTAAGAGTTTGGTTAGACAAGTCACTTTTTGGTTAATAATTATTGGTCTTTTAGCAACTTTGTTCTTTCTCCTATTTGGAGAATATATCCTTGGGTTTTGGGGTAAGACGTTTACTGAAGCTTACTATTGTTTATTAATATTGTGTTTCGGGCAATTTATTAATATTTCCACTGGCTGTTCAGGTGTTATTTTAATTATGAGTGGGAATGAAAAAATATTCAGTTATATTTCAGCAATCTTTTTAATAGTAAGTATTATATTAAATTTTGTTTTTATTCAACTTTATGGAATCATAGGAGCTGCTATTGCCACAAGTATAACAATTGCAGGTGAAAATATTTTAAGAGTCATTATTGTAAAAAGGAGAACAGGGATTTTAACAGTTCCATTTTAAAAAATTAAATTGGAAAAAAATGCAAGTTACAGTTATTATAGTTACTTATGCTGATAGATATTACCTATTAAAAGAGGTTTTAGTTTCATGTCTTAATTTAGGAGTAAATGATATAATAATTGTTGACAATAATTCGGAGAAAAATAGCAAAGAGAAAATTAAGAAATTTTTAAAGGATACTCAAAAAGTACAAGTTATATCAAACAAACAAAACGTAGGATCTGCAAAAGCATATAAACAAGGATTAGAAAAAGCGTATAAATTAAATAATGAATACATTTGGTTATTAGATGATGACAACAAACCAAGAGCGCGCGCTTTAAGTCTATTGCTAGATTTTTGGAATAAAAAACCTAAAACTGTATCAGCTTTGTTATCTTTCAGACCAGATAGAGTTCAGTTCAGAGAAGCAGTATTTAAGGAAAATCCAAATTTAGTTTTAAGTAAAAAGAATAGTTTTTCTGGGTTTCATTTATTTGAAAAAATTTCAAGGATATATACTAAAGAAAAACAAAATAAAGAAAAACTATATGGAGAAATAGCATGTGCTCCATATGGAGGACTTTTTTTTCATAAATCGTTACTTAAAGAAATTGGCTATCCAAATGAAAAATTTTATTTGTACTCAGACGATCATGAGTGGACTTACAGAATAACAAAACGTAATAAAAAGATTTACTTAGTTTTAGATAGTATTGTTGATGATATAGATACTTCATGGGCAATTAAAGATAAAAAAGAGACAATTTTTAGTAAAATAAAAAAAGCACCACCATTTAGGGTTTATTATACCATTAGAAATAGAACACTTTTTGAGAAACAGTATTTAGTAAATAATAATTTCATCTATGGTCTTAATAAACTTCTGTTTACTGTACTTTTATTTATTTATTCTTCAAACACGAAGAATTTTAAAGTATTTATGAGGGCCGTTAAAAATGCTGAAAATAATAATTTAGAAAAATATTAATGAGAATAATTATAGTTAATACTCTTTACGCACCATACAATATTGGTGGAGCAGAAAAATCTGTACAAACATTGGCAGAAAGTTTTTCTCGTAAGGGTAATGATGTTATAGTTGTAAGTTTAGGGGAAGAAGATGCACAATATAAACTAAATGAAATATCTATATATAAAATTAAAATTAAAAATGATTACTGGCCATATGATTCTTTCAATAGAGGTTCTCTTCAAAAATTAAAATGGCACCTAAAAGACTCGAGTAATTACAAATACAATACTTTTTTTAAAAACCTATTTCTAAGGTATAAGCCAGATATTTTATTAACTAATAATATTAGTGGTTTTTCAACCAAAGTTTGGTGTGTTGCATCTAAATTAAATATTAAAATTGTTCATACTCTAAGAGATTACTATTTACAGTGTCCAAAATCAACAAAATTTAACAATAATTTCCTTGAAGTCATAATAAGCAAATTACTCTCGTTTCCAAAGAAAAAAGATTCAGTGAAAGTTAATTTTTTAGTTGGAATTAGTAATTATATTCTTACAGATCATATTAAAAATGGTTACTTTAAAGGAATTCAGAATAAAGTTATTTATAATGGTTTTGATTTTGATAAAGAGAGATTTAATAATAAGAAAAACAATAATACCTTTGGTTTTATTGGGCAAATAAATAAACCGAAAGGTATTGAGTTAATGCTTGAAAGTTTTTCCAAAATAAACGACTCTTCATGGAAGCTTTTAATAGCCGGCAAAATTGACAACAGCTATTTAAACTATTTAAAAAACATAAATGATTCTACTCAAATAGAATATTTAGGATATATCGATAGCTCAGATTTTTTTGAAATGATTGATGTTTTAATTGTGCCATCTTTATGGAATGAACCCTTTGGAAGAGTTGTTGTAGAATCCTTAATTCATAAAAAACCTGTAATAGCAAGTTGTAGAGGAGGTATTCCTGAATTGTTATTAAATAATAAAGAATTTGTTTTTACTCCTGATATAGATGGCTTAACGACAATCTTAAAAAAAATTATTTTTAATTCAAATTTTTTAAAAGAGTTCAGATTTCAGAAGAACTTTTTGGATAAATTTAATATTGATCAAACTGTACAACAGTATTTAGATGTTTTTAAAGAGATAGTTAAGGACTAATCTATGAGAGTAAAGTTAAATAAATTATTTTATTGGTCAATTTTGCTTCAAATTTTGGCAACTCAAGGAATAGCAACGTTTTTAATATTTGAATATCTAGGAAATTGGCAACTCAAAAAATTTATTCATCCACTTTCTTTATTATTAATCATTATATCGTTTATATTCAAAGCTGCCAAGAGAATTAAAATAACATTGCTGGACATACTTTTTTTTGGATATTTTTTATTTTTATTCATAGTACTATTATTTAATATCACGAATATTGAGTCTCTTTACATTGTTTTTAGAGAGGTTTATATTTTGTTTATTATGATCTTTATTTTTAGTCAAATAGAACTCAATAAAAAAGATTGGTATAGGATATTAAATATCATTTTGTTCTTACTGGTATTAAATACAATTTTTATCATTTTAACCTATACACTAGGTCCAGAAAAGTATATGAAAATGATTACTGGAAGATATCAATGGGGTATTGACCCTGAGTATAATTTTAAAATATCAAATTTTTATAATTTTTGGAGATCTCCAGCTTTAATAGGGAATCCTGCATCCGTTGCCTACTTTAGTGTTTTAGGGTATTTATTAATGGATCAAAATCCTAAATTTAAAAACAAAAAATATGTTGCACTATTCCCTTTAATTTTTTCGTTTGTAAGAAGTGCTTATCTAGTTATTATAGTTTATGAGTTTTTAAAGTTTTTTACGAAAAAAAAGAACCTCAAAAAGTTAATCTTGATTTTAAAAATTGGAATTCCTGTTTTAATTTTTATCATCTTATTTTTAACTAAATATGATATTTTTTCTATGTATTCTCTATATGATCGTTTTTATCTATGGAGTAATCAAATTAATGTAAACTATAATATTTTTTATGGTGGAGCAATTGGAAAAATTGGAGGAGGTGTTAGAGGTGTTGGATTTATAGATACTCTTGATAGTTATTGGCTATTAATGTTTTTATCTACAGGATTTATAGGTGTTGTGATTTCAAGCTTATTTGTTTATGAAAAGAGTAAAAAGAAAAATAAGTTTATGTTCATTTTAATTGCTTTTTTCTTATCAGCATTTTTGGTTAATTTGACTCAAAGTATCGTTTTTTTAGTTCTTTTTCCATTATTATTTCTAAAAATTAAAGAAGATACATTAAAAGTAGAAAATTAGAATAATGAATAAAAAATTAAAAAAAATATTTTCAATACTTACTCTAATGATAGCAGTTTTCCCTGTTTTAACATTTTTAACAAGGAGTATAATTATTATTTTATGGAGCTTAGTAGGAATTTACTCTTTTATTATAAGGAAAGATAAAGTCACACTTAAAACAGATATTTGGTTTTTTATACTTCCTTTTTTAGCATTATGTTTTTCATTGTTATATTCAAAAAATTTAGAGGATGGATTTTCATTAATTGTTAAAATGATTTATTTCATAATATTTCCATTAATATTTTACCTAAACAGAAATTTTTTTAATAAAGAGTTCATATCAAAAGTCTTAACAGTTTTTATATTTTCTCTTTTATTGCTTGTGTTGTATCAGTTTATGTGGGTTTTTATTGATTATAATTTATTAACTCAAAATATTACAATGAGCGAAATTAGTTCTAATGGATTTAAATCCATAGAAGAAATAAGTCAATCTAAATTAGAACAAATAAAACTTAGAAGGTTTAGAAATTATATAATTGAAAAGTCCAATTCTCATCCCACCTATCAAGGTTTATGGATTTCTTTTGCGTTATTAATTTTAGGAAAAAAAATATCGTTGTATAAAAAAAGAATTTTCAAAGTATTTGGAATAATAGTTTTACTCTTATTAAGTATTTGGCTTTTTCTAATTTCAGCAAGAATGCCCTTTATTGCACTTTTAGTTTCTTTGAGTTTATCAATTTTAATTTTTTCAGGATTAACAAAAAAGAGCAAAATTATAATAAGTGTTTCTATTCCTTTGCTATTTTTGACCCTGTTGTTTTTTAATAATCCTACTTCAATTAGATTTAAAGAATTGTATAATAATAGTTTTTCTATACCAGAGAAAAAATTTGAATCTGATAGTTTTAATTCATCAAATGTTAGAAACGGTATTTATTTTTGTGACTTTCAATTAATAGAAGAAAATTTTTTAAGTGGAGTTGGTATTGGAGATGTTCAAGACGAGTTAAATAATTGTTACAACAATAAAATTGGAGCAAAAGTTTATACTTGGGGAGATTATAATTCACATAATCAATATGCTTTTTTTTGGCTTAGCTCAGGAATTTTAGGGATTATTTTATTTGTTTTATTGTTACTGAAACTTTTTATGACCTCCATTAAAATTAATAAAAGTAATTTATTTTACCTTTTGTGTTTAACCTCGATTGTTTTTCTTTCAGAAAATTTGCTTGAGAGGTCTGATGGAAAAATTTTTTTCTTTTTCTTTTCTGGGTTATTTTACTTTAATAGAATGATGGAAACTAAATAATTTCTTTTTTAATTATTTGTAATAACTTTTCTGCAGAGTTTCTCCAACTATAGTTTTTAATATTCTCAAATCCTTTTGCAACAATCTCCTCTCTCCTTTTGTCATCATTAATAAGATGGTATAATTTATTTGTGATATCTCTTACAGAGAGAGGGTTACAATATTCAACAGAGTCATTGCAGATTTCTGGCATTGAGGTAGTGTTAGAAACTATACATGGACAACCACAGGCTTGAGCTTCTAAAGGGGGCATCCCAAACCCTTCAAATAATGAAGCATAAATAAAAATAGAAGCACGATTATAAAGCTTTATTAATTCCTCATCATTTAAATATCCCGTAAAAATAATATTCTTATGAGCTGATTTTTTAGTCAGTTTGATGTCAGAAAAAGATTTCAATTTGGCTCCTACAAAATAGAGTTTGTAATCTGTATTTAGTTGAAGGAAAGCACTTATAATCCTATTAAAGTTTTTCCTTGGATCTAATGAAGAAACCGCTAAAATTATTTTTTCTCGTTTTAAATTTAAATTTTTAAATTGATTACTGTGTGCAGCATATATAACGTCAACATTTTTAACTTTAAAATTATTTTCAATGTCTTTTTTTACATAATTACTAACTGTTAAAACTCTACGTGAATTTTTAACTGATATTGGAACAAAAAAATTATAACTTTTTTGAAATACGAATGAAAAGGTCTCGGGGAAATATTTAAAGGCTAAATCATGAATATATGTAATTTTATTCTTGTAATAAATCGGTCCAATACCACCAAAATTGACAAGAATAGGATTCCCATTTTTTTTTAAAAAACGAACTAAATCTATTTGTTCCCACAAATGCCCTTTAAATTTTCCAAATTCTATAATATCATATTTTTTCAACTCTTCTCTGTTTATTAAAACATCCGAGGGCGCAACTAATATGATCTTCTTATCATTAACAAACTCTGGTAAACACTTACATATTTCAATAGCATATCTTTGTACTCCAGTAATTTTTTGAGTAAGAAATCGAGCGTTTATAACAATCATTCTAAAATAAGGTTAAATCAATCCAAAAATAACGTAACTATTTTAAATCAAGTAAGAGAATTAAATAAATTTAGATTACGAGTTATTAAATTTTTCTTTAACAAGAAACTTAATTATTTCTCATTAAAACATTACTTTCACGTTGTAATAATCCAACTAGTAAAAAAATAATAATTTACAGTTTTTTTATTGTTTAATCATAAGAGTGAATATAAAATGAAGGTAGCCATAATTCATTATTGGTTTATAACAAGAAGAGGAGGTGAAAAAGTTGTTGAATCAATTTTAAAGCTATATCCTAATGCAGATATTTACACACTATTTTATGATAAATCAAAATATGGTAATTATTTAAACGGTCATAAAGTCTATACATCGATACTTGATAATAAATTTTTTCGAAAACATTATCAACAAATTTTCCCTCTATACCCTTTAGGCATAAGATCTCTGAAACTAAAAAAAAATTATGATCTAATTATTTCTTCTGAATCTGGGCCTGCAAAAGGAGTTTTTATAAATAATAATGCCCCTCATATTTGTTATATTCATTCTCCTATGAGATACGTATGGAGTCATCAAAAGGTATACTTAAAATCAGCAAATTATTTTTTAAGGCCCATTATGAGTTTTTTCTTTAGCCGCTTAAAGGAATGGGATAAAACTACCGTAAATAATGTGGATTTATACATTGCGAATTCTAATAATGTTGCTAATAGAGTTAAAGAATATTATCAAAGAAAAGCAGAAATAGTATATCCTCCCATTGCAAATTCTATTTTTGACAAACCAATCATTAAGAATGTTAAAGAGTATTATTTGAGTTTTGGAGCACTGACCCCATATAAAAAGATAGATTTGTTAGTAGATGCTTTCAATGCAAATGGAAAGTCACTAATCATTGTTGGTGAAGGCTCTGAAAAAGAAAAATTGATTCAAAAAGCGAATAAAAATATTCAATTTATTAGTTGTCCTAGCTGGAATGAAGTTGAAGCTGTTTTTTATAAATCAAAAGCGTTAATTTTTCCTGGAGAAGAGGATTTTGGGATGATACCATTGGAGGTTATGGCATATGGGATTCCTGTTATTGCATTTTCAAAAGGAGGGGCCTTGGAAACAGTTGTAGAAAATACAGAAAATATTGAAAAATCTTCAGGATTATTTTTCCCCAAACAAAGTATAACTTCAATAAATAAGATCATTAATGATTTTGAAAAAATAGAAAATAAATTTGATGCTGGTTGGATTAGAAATCATGCCAAAAAATTTAAAGAATATTATTTCCTTGAAAATTTTAAAAAAATCATTGATAAATTTTTACAGTCATTTTTAAAATAAATCAACTAGGCTGTCGTTAAAAAGTCAAATCTAAATTCGTATATTTATTTGATACATAATTCATGTGAAACACAGATATTCATTCCTTATTAGCCCCTTGAAATTATTGATAGATTGTTTCTCAATTTTTTTTGTGGTGTATGTTGTTTCTGACAAGGAGTTTTATAACCTAGCATTTATTAGTTATATTATTTCTTTTTGGGTTGTCTCTTCTTTTTTTACAAAATATTATAGGGTATTAAGAGTCAATAAATTCCTTCGATTATTAACACTTACTATTCGACAATTTTCACTTTTTATTCTTGGTTTTTTCACTTTTTTTGGAGTCTTTAAAGAAGGGTTTGTTGTTAACAATCAATTCTTAATTCTCCTACTAATATTGTCTAGTACATTTTTATTAAAAGTTTTTTCTTTCTTCTTACTAAGGTGGTATAGAAATTTGGGCAAAAATTATAGAAAAGTTATTGTTATTGGCACCGATGAGACCTCTAGAAAAATCATCAATATTTTTAATGAGAATAAAAAATTAGGGTATAAGTATCTTGGGTTTTTCACAAATAAAAACAGTAAAAACAAAATAGGGGGTATAGAAGATAGTTATCAATTTGTTCTGGAGAATGCTATAGACGAAGTTTATTGCTCACTCAATGAATTGAGTTCCGACACTGTTAACAAGATAAAATCTTTTGCTAATTCACATAATATTAGTTTAAAATTAATTCCTGATTCTAGAAAATTGTATAGTAAAAATCATAGTATTGAATTTTATGATGAGACACTGGTTGTCCTGAATGTCAATAAATTACCTTTTGAGTTTAATGAAAACTATGTAATTAAAAGATTTTTTGACATTATATTCTCTCTTCTTGTTTGTTTGTTTGTTATGAGTTGGTTACTCCCCATCCTATGGGTTCTCATAAAAATAGAATCTAAAGGGCCTGTAATTTTTTTACAAGAAAGAGAAGGTTTAGATGGGAAACAATTTGTTTGTTATAAGTTTAGATCTATGAAGCTAAATATAATGTCAGATAAAATTCATGCTACCGAAAATGATCATAGAATTACTAGAATAGGATCCTTTATCAGAAAAACAAGTATTGATGAGTTACCTCAATTCTTTAATGTCATTAAAGGAGACATGAGTATTGTTGGACCAAGACCTCATCTTCCTTCCTTATCTTTAGAATATCAGAAAGATGTTGACGATTATTTAAAGAGACATATTGTAAAACCCGGAATTACTGGATTAGCACAAATTAGTGGATATAGAGGTGAAATAAAAAATAGATCTGATATTAAAAATAGAATTCGATTAGATATCTTTTATATTGAAAACTGGTCTTTTTTATTGGATGTAAAAATTATTTTAATGACAGTTTTTCAAGTTTTTAAAGGAGATGAAAAAGCATATTAATGGTTACATCAAAAAATATAACAGCTTCAATAGTAGCGTATAAAGAAGATAGTAAAGAACTAAAAAATGTAATCCATAGCTTTTTAGAATATCCATTTTCCAAGAAAATATATGTTATCGATAATTCTCCAACCAATAGTTTAGAGGAAAAAATCAAGGGAGATGCTATATCGTATTTTTTTTCTCCTGATAACCTTGGTTTTGCAAAGGGTCATAATAGTATTTTAGACAAAATAAATAGTGAATCAGATTACCATTTGATTTTAAATCCAGATGTAATATTTCAACCTGAAATCCTAGAAAAATTGATTAAAGAATTTCAAAAGGATCATGGCCTTTCAATGATTGCGCCGAAAGTTTTGTACACGAATAAAAAAGTACAATATACTGCTAGAAAATTTCCAACAATTTTAGAATTATTTTGTCGGTTTTTTGGAATTTTTAAAAACTACACAAATAAGAGGGAGTATAAGAATCAAAATTTACAAAAATCGTTTTATGTAGATTTTATTCAAGGATGCTTTATGTTATTTAAAACAAAAGACTTAATTGCTTTACAAGGATTTGATGAACGCTATTTCTTATATATGGAAGATGTAGATATTTGTAAGAAAATTAAACAATCAGGTAAAAAAATATTATACTTTCCAGACGTTGAAATTACTCATGTATTTAAAAAAGGCTCTTCAAAAAGCATACGACTATTTTTTATTCATATTTCGTCTATGATAAAATATTTTATGAAATGGGGCATTAAACAATAAAATTAAGCGCAGAGAGAGTATATTTGCCAGAGAATTCAAATACTATGAAAATACTTATACTAGGTTCAGGTGGAAGAGAACATGCCTTTGCATACAAGCTTATTCAAAGTGAAAAAATAACAGAAGTGTATGTTGCTCCTGGAAATGCAGGAACAAGTGAGACTGCATCTAATTTAGATATAAATCCCATGGATTTTATTGCCGTAAAGTCTGCAGTTTTAGAACATCAAATTCAGATGGTTTTGGTGGGGCCAGAAGCTCCATTAGTAGAAGGGATTCATGATTTTTTCCTTGCAGATGATCAATTACAATCAATTCCAGTAATCGGTCCTAAAAAGGATGGGGCATTATTAGAAGGAAGTAAGGATTTTTCCAAAGAATTTATGCTACGGCATGGAATTCCTACAGCGCAATATCAGTCGTTTACAAAGGAGACCTTAGAAGAAGGAAAATTATTCTTAGAAACCCTAAGCCCACCCTATGTTTTAAAAGCAGATGGTCTTGCAGCTGGTAAAGGAGTGTTAATTTTAGATTCCTTGGAAAAAGCAAAAACTGAATTAGAAGAAATGGTATCCAATCAAAAATTTGGAGATGCATCATCAAGGGTAGTGATAGAAGAATTCTTAGAGGGAATTGAATTGTCAGTCTTTGTTCTTACCGATGGAAAAAGCTATAAAATACTACCCTCAGCAAAAGATTATAAAAGAATTGGTGAGGGAGATACAGGGCTTAATACAGGAGGTATGGGGGCGATTTCTCCAGTACCATTTGCAGACAGCAAATTTTTTCAAAAAGTAGAAGAACAGGTTGTAAAACCAACGATCAACGGATTGCTAATAGATGGAATTGATTACCGAGGATTTATATTTATTGGACTGATGGTTGCGAATGGAAATCCAAAAGTAAT
>CATISV010000072.1 GCA_949541125.1 Flavobacterium sp. SCGC AAA160-P02 | reverse complement strand
GGATGTTTACATATGACCATACAAACTGCTGTATTGATTGAAACCTTAAAAGCTTTAGGTGCAGAGGTTACCTGGAGTTCGTGTAATATTTTCTCAACTCAAGATCAAGCCGCAGCAGCGATTGCTGCTGCAGGAATTCCTGTCTATGCCTGGAAAGGTATGAATGAAGAAGAATTTGATTGGTGTATTGAGCAGACCTTATTTTTTGGGGAAGATAGAAAACCACTTAATATGATCTTAGATGATGGAGGAGATTTGACTAATATGGTTCTAGATCGTTATCCAGAATTAGTAGATGGAATTAATGGATTGTCCGAAGAGACAACAACTGGAGTTCACAGATTATACGATAGAATGAAAGAAGGAACATTACCAATGCCTGCAATTAACGTCAATGATTCTGTCACTAAGTCTAAATTTGATAACAAATATGGCTGTAAAGAATCTGCGGTAGACGCGATTCGAAGAGCCACAGATATTATGTTGGCAGGAAAAAGAGTTGTGGTTTGTGGTTATGGTGATGTGGGGAAAGGTACTGCAGCCTCTTTTAAAGGAGCTGGTTCCATTGTAACGGTTACTGAAATTGATCCTATTTGTGCATTACAAGCAGCGATGGATGGATTTGAAGTGAAGCGTCTGGAAACAGTGATGTCCAATGCAGATATTATTATCACTACCACAGGGAATAAAGACATTGTTACCGGAGAACATTTTACAGCATTAAAAGACAAAACCATCGTTTGTAATATTGGACATTTTGATAATGAATTGGATATCGCTTGGTTGAATGAGAACTATGGTGACACCAAAGTTGAGATCAAACCCCAAGTAGATAAATATACAATCAATGGGAAAGATATCATCATATTAGCTGAAGGACGTTTGGTAAACTTAGGATGTGCGACTGGTCACCCAAGTTTTGTGATGTCTAATTCATTTACCAACCAAACCTTAGCTCAAATTGAGTTATGGAACCATGCTGATAATTATAAAAATGAAGTATATATGTTACCAAAGCATCTAGATGAAAAAGTTGCAAAACTTCATTTGGCCAAAATAGGGGTAGAGTTGACAGAATTACGATCCGATCAAGCAGATTATATCGGTGTAAAAAAAGAAGGCCCTTTTAAACCTGAATATTACCGTTACTAATTTTTTAAAATTTAGAATACAAAATAAAAAAACCTATCGTTTTGATAGGTTTTTTTATTTTTGTGCACAAATCCAAATCATGACACTTACCAAAAAGATCGGATTAGTCTTAGCTCCTCTATTATTTTTTATGGTTGTTAATTTGCCTTTTCATCTTGTGTCTGAAACCGGAGACGCAGTGATTGCTGTGGCCCTTTGGATGGTTGTTTGGTGGATAACAGAAGCTGTTCATATTGCTGTGACAGCCTTGTTACCTCTTGTTTTATTTCCATTACTAAGAGTGATGTCAGCAGCTGATGCAGGGGCCAATTATGGAAGCCCTATTATCTTTTTATTTTTTGGTGGATTTGTGCTAGCCTTAGCTTTAGAGAAAGTTAATTTACACAAAAGAATCGCGTTAACCATTATAAAAATGACTGGAACCACTCCAAATAAAGTGATTCTTGGATTTATGATTGCAACCGCCTTTATGAGTATGTGGATTAGTAATACTGCTAGTACTGTAGTGATGCTGCCCATAGCAATTTCGGTCATCAAATTACTCATAGATGATGAAGATGGTTTCACCAAAGGAGATAGAAATTTTTCCCTATGTATTATGCTAGGGATTGCATTCTCTGCCAATGCAGGAGGAATTGCCACCGTGATTGGAACCCCTCCAAATTCAGTATTAATAGGCATACTTGAAAACGAATTCCAGATCGAAATATCCTTTTTAAAGTGGATGACCATGGGCTTGCCATTTTCAATCATGATGGTGACTTTATGTTATTTGGTTTTAGTTACATTAATGTTTCCATGTAATGACATCAAGTTTACAGCTTCATCTAATGTAATCTCAGACGAATTAAAAAAATTAGGAACCATATCCAAAGAAGAAAGAAGAGTACTCACCATTTTTGCCATTACGGTATTCTTATGGATTACTAGAACATTAATTAACCATATTTTTCCGGGTTTAAAATTATCGGACACCATCATTAGTTTAATTGGAGCCATTTCTTTATTTTCAATTCCATTAAATTTTCAAAAAGGACACTTTGTATTGCATTGGAATGATACGAGTAAACTCCCTTGGGGAATTTTGATCCTTTTCGGAGGAGGTTTGGCCTTGGCAAAAGGAATGGCCTCAAGTGGATTGGTAGACATGATTACTGAAGCCATTAGAGGAGGAGGTTTTAGTCCATTAATTGTGGTTTGTTTGCTCATCCTTTTAATGCTTTTTATGACAGAACTCATGAGTAATGTTGCTTTGGTAGCTGTTTTGGCTCCTGTGGTCGCAGGAATTGCTATTGGGCTGAATATTCCAATATTAAATGTTTTAATTCCAGTAACCATGGCTTCTAGTTGTGCCTTTATGTTGCCTATGGCAACACCACCAAACGCTATTGTCTTCGCTAGTGGATATGTAAAAGTAAACCAAATGGTACGTGCAGGAGTTCTTTTAAACTTTTTGGCTGTTGGTTTACTTGTGCTCTACTATCTATTTGTAATTCCCGTTATTTTTTAGCCCAACCAACCCTCTCTATCAAGACTTCTATACTGGATGGCTTCTGAAATATGATGAGGTTGAATATCTTTCTCTTTTGACAAATCAGCAATAGTTCTAGATACTTTTAATATTCTATCATAGGCTCTGGCAGAGAGATTCAATTTTTCCATTGCAGTTTTTAGTAAGGAGTTACTTTCGTCAGAAAGTTTACAAAACTGTCGTATATGTTTCACAGTCATTTGTGCGTTGTAATGAACATTTTTAAACTTTGTAAAACGAAGTGTTTGAATCTCTCTTGCTGCAGTAACTCTTTTTCTAATGGTTACACTAGATTCTCCTTTACATTCGTCAGATAACTTCTCAAAAGAAACCGGAGTTACTTCAATATGAATATCTATTCGATCTAATAAAGGACCAGAAATTCTTCCCAAATAACGTTGCATTTCCTGAGGAGATGAGGCTAATGGATTTCTTTTATCCTGAAAAAATCCTGAAGGACTGGGGTTCATGCTAGCCACCAACATAAAACTACTTGGATAAGTTACTGTAAATCGCGCTCTCGAAATCGTAACCTCTCTATCTTCAAGGGGCTGTCTCATAACCTCTAATACTGTTCGTTTAAATTCAGGTAATTCGTCTAAAAATAAGACACCGTTATGTGACAAAGAAATTTCTCCAGGTTGGGGATATTGTCCGCCACCTACCAAAGCAACATCAGAAATGGTATGATGAGGAGAACGAAAAGGTCGTTCATGGATTAAGCCATGGTCTTTTGTTTTGCCAACTACAGAATGGATTTTTGTTGTTTCTAGGGCCTCTTGCAAAGTCATGGGAGGTAAAATGGATGGTAATCTTTTTGCCAACATGGTTTTTCCTGATCCAGGAGGGCCAATTAGGATGATGTTGTGTCCGCCTGCCGCAGCTATTTCCATACATCTTTTAATGGATTCTTGCCCTTTCACTTCTGAAAAATCAAACTCTGGGAAATCGAGGTTTTTATAGAATTCTGCCCGTGTATCTAAAAGGGTAGGTTCAATCAATGTGTGGTTATTAAAATGATTGATCACTTCTAAAATCGAAGAAACACCTAATACTTTTACATTATTTACAATGGCAGCTTCTTTGGCGTTTTCCTTTGGAAGGATACAATGTGTAAACCCTTCTTCTCGTGCTTTGATAGCCATCGGTAATGCCCCTTTTATGGGTTGAACACTTCCGTCTAAAGAAAGTTCTCCCATAATGATATATTTTTCTATATTATTTGCTTTGATTTGATTGGAAGCAGCTAATATTCCAATAGCCAATGTTAAATCATAGGCGGCTCCTTCTTTACGTAAATCGGCAGGCGCCATATTAATGGTAATTCTCTTTCCTGGTAGCTTGAAGCCGTTATTATGTAGGGCAGCAGAAATTCGATAACTGCTTTCACGAACCGCATTGTCTGGAAGTCCCACCAAATGGTAGCCAATGCCTTTATCAATATTTACTTCAACGGTGATTGTAGTAGCCTCAATACCAAATACGGCAGACCCATAAACTTTTTCTAGCATAACTTTTTATTTTAAAAGTAAAGAATATCCTAGAATAAAAAAATGGAAACCATGAATTTTGATATTATTTTATGTGTTTACCCCCCTGAATAGACCAGTTGGTATCACTTTTTATAGGGAGTTTTTTTAGGGTTTTTATAGTTAAAAAAAGTACAATATTTCTTTTTCTGTTAAAAAATTAACTACTACTTTTTGTATATTTTATCAAATTCGGATTTTCCTTGTTTTAACCATAAAAAATAGCTATCCCTATTGGTATATTGTTCTGCTCTATTTAGTATTTCTAGATCTGCTGTCATAAGAACATAATAGGGTTGCGAGGCTGTTTGGAAATTGACAGTTTGAAATGTAGCCCATTGATCACCAATAGTTTCTATATCTTTCAATTGGCCGTTGTCTCTCTTATACTGAAATTGAGCTGTTTCTGGAAGTTCTTTCCTGTCATCTACATATAATGAAATGATGATAAAATCTTCTTTTAGTAGTTTA
Source organism: Flavobacterium sp. SCGC AAA160-P02 (assembly GCA_949541125.1). GTDB lineage: Bacteria > Bacteroidota > Bacteroidia > Flavobacteriales > Flavobacteriaceae > Polaribacter. The sequence continues at coordinate 8 of CATISV010000072.1, read as the reverse complement.
TAAATATC
>CATISV010000071.1 GCA_949541125.1 Flavobacterium sp. SCGC AAA160-P02 | reverse complement strand
TAATCTAATACAGAATAAACTCCATTTTGATACATTTTTTCTACAGTAGGAATACAATCTTCTTCTGTTACTCCTCCACAAAAGTGATCAAAAACAGTAGAACGAATTAATCCCTCAACTGGTAGATGAGCTTTTAAAGCAAAGTTAGTTATGGCTGTACCAATCCTAACCATGGGTTGACTTTGAATTAGTTTAAACAAAAAGAAAGCTCTTTCTAATTCAGAATCTGATTTTAAAGAGAAGGCTATTTTTGTATTATTGAAGAGTTTCATCAATTAATATTTATCAAACAAAGATAGTCAGCTAGCTTAAATTATTCAATATTTTGTTTTTTATTTGTAATTGTAATTAATTGGATATGAAATCTATTAAAGCATCTACTTACTCTGTTCATTTTGAAGACAAAGGATATAATGAACTTAATGAATTAATTGATAAGAAAAATTATTCCTCAATTTTTATTTTAGTCGATGAAAACTCACTAGAATATTGCTATCCAATATGTATTCCTTTTCTAAAAACAGAGAAAAAAATTGAAACTATAGAGATTAAATCTGGGGAGATTCATAAAAATTTAGATACTTGTCTCAATGTCTGGAATACTTTAACTGACCTGGGTGCAGATAGAAAAAGTTTATTGATTGCCCTAGGAGGTGGAGTTATTACAGATCTTGGAGGGTTTGTTGCTGCCACCTATAAAAGAGGTATTGATTTTGTAAACATTCCAACTACTTTATTAAGTATGGTTGATGCAGCTATTGGAGGAAAAACAGGTGTTGATTTAGGAGTTGTAAAAAATCAAATAGGAATGTTTGTTAATCCGGAGATAGTTATTATTGATGAGGTTTATTTATCTACATTAAATGAACGAGAAAAGTGTTCTGGAATAGCAGAAATTATAAAATACGGAATAATATATGATGTTAAAGTATTAAATAACTTAAAAAGTTATAATAAATTAGATTTCAGATATTTAACTTACAGATCAGCAGAAATAAAAAATGAAGTAGTTCTTCGTGACCCAAAAGAAAGTGGAGTGCGTAAAATTTTAAATTTTGGACATACATTAGGTCATGCAATTGAGTCTTATTTTTTAAAATCTAAAGCGAAAGATACCCTAACTCATGGAGAAGCAATAGCAATTGGGATGGTTTGTGAATTATATTTATCAAGTAAGGTTTTACAATTCCCTATGGATAAAGTTACTGATGCAAGAAATATTATTATGAGTTTTTATAAAAAGGTGACTATCGAAAGAAATGATTACCAGGGTATTTTAAACTTATTAAAACATGATAAGAAAAATACTATTGGCCAAGTTAACTTCGTCCTCTTAAATGATTTTGAGAGGTATCAACTAGATTGTAATGTTCCAGAAAAACTAATTATTGACAGTATTGAATACTATAATTCTTAGGATACTTTTTCCAACAAAGAAGCATAAATCTTTTCATAAACAGGTAAAATAATCTCTAAAGAAAACTGTTTTGTATGTTCTTTAGCGTTTTGTTTAAAGCGAGTTAATGTATCATCATCTTTTAAAATAGCTAAAGTATTATTGGCCATATCTTCAACATCTCCTACATTACTTAAATAGCCTGTCAGCCCATGGACATTAACCTCTGGCAACCCTCCTGTGTTTGTTGAAACTACGGCTGTATGAGAAGCCATAGCCTCTAATGCTGACAAACCAAAACTTTCTCTTTCTGATGGCAATAAAAAAACATCTGTGTAGCATAATATTCTTGGGATTTCATTGCTATTTCCTAAAAATATTACCTTCTCGGAAATCTCTAGACTTTTTACCAACAACTCAGCATTTCTCTTTTCTGGCCCCTCACCTACCATTAAAAGTTTTGAAGGTACCTCTTTTTGAACATGATAAAAAATCCTAATGACATCCTGAATACGTTTTACTGGTCTAAAATTTGAAATATGTGTTAAAATTCGTTCATGTGGTTTTGCTACAGCCATTCTTCGACAATCATTCTGTAATTCGTATTCATATTTTCCTGTATCAATAAAATTATGAACTATTTGTATGTTATTTTTTATTGAAAATAATCGTAATGTGTCTTGTTGTAGACTTCTTGATACAGAGGTAACGACATCAGAATTATTAATACTAAATTCTACAGCTGTTTTGTAGCTAGGATGACTCCCAACCAAGGTAATATCTGTACCATGCAAGGTTGTTACAACTTTAACATCTATCCCTTTTTCATGTAACATCATCTTTGCCATATATGCGGCATAAGCGTGAGGAATTGCATAATGTACATGTAAAATATCTAGTTTGTGCTTGGTGACAACCTCAACTAATTTAGTTGATAAAGCTAATTCATAGGGTTGGTATTGAAATAAGGGATATTCCTCCATTAAAACCTCATGAAAATGCAATTTATGGGATATGAAATCTAACCGTACAGGAAGATTATAAGTAACAAAATGAACTTCATGACCTTGGTCAGCCAATGCCATCCCTAATTCTGTAGCAACAACACCACTACCTCCAAAAGTTGGATAACAAACAATTCCTATTCGCATTCTTGTATGTTATTTTATAGATGGTAAGATTTTTTTTGACATTTCCTCAAATTACAAAAATAAAAAACCTGCTGAATCATCAATAAGGTTAACATTGTTTTAATAAAAAATTAATAGTCGTTTAAAGTAACTGGATTTTGCTCAAGTGCAATAGCTAGTTGTTCATCATTGGGTGCTTTTCCATGCCATGCATGAGTGTGCATCATAAAATCTACTCCGTTCCCCATTTCTGTGTGTAATAGTATACAAACTGGTTTACCTTTACCACTTCTTGATTTTGCCTCAGTTAATCCGGTAAGCACTGATCTTATATTATTTCCTTTTTTAATCTCTAAAACATCCCACCCAAAAGCTTCAAATTTTGCTTTGATACTCCCAACTGATAATACATCCTCTGTAGCCCCATCAATTTGCTTACCATTTACATCTATTGTTGAAATTAAGTTGTCTATTTTTTTTGCTGAAGCATACATTGCGGATTCCCAAATTTGACCTTCTTGTAATTCTCCATCACCATGTAAAGTATAAACAATTTTGTCATCTGAATTTAACTTTTTAGCTTCTGCAGCACCAATAGCTACTGACATTCCTTGGCCTAAAGACCCAGATGCTATCCTCACTCCTGGTAAACCCTCATGAGTGGTTGGATGCCCCTGCAAACGAGTATCTATTTTTCTAAATGTAGCCAATTCCTCGATTGGAAAAAATCCACTTCTAGCAAGAACACTATAGAATACAGGAGAAATGTGACCATTTGACAAAAAGAAAAGGTCTTCATCCTTTCCATTCATAGAAAAATCTGTTGAATATTTTAAAACTTCCTGATACAAAACAGTAAAAAACTCAGCACAGCCTAAAGATCCTCCTGGGTGACCAGAATTCACAGCATGCACCATTCTTAAAATGTCTCTTCGAACTTGTTGGGTAAAATCTTCTAAATATTGTGTCGTTGCCATTAATTTTTATTTGTTGAGCAAATGTAATTTTTTAGATAGCAATTAACAAGATTTATTTGAAACTAAAATTAACAGGTTATCAACTACGTTTTTTGCTTTTTCTTTTTAGCTGCTGGAAATAAAATATTATTCAATATTAAACGATATCCTGGAGATGTCGGATGTAAATCTAATTCGGTTTTTGGGTCTCCAACTCTATGCGTATAATCTTCAGGATCATGTCCTCCATAAAAGGTAAATAATCCTTTTCCCTTGGTACCATGAATATATCTTGCTTCTCTATTGATTTTATTTTCTCCCATAACCAAGACATTAGATTTTATAGTTGTTCGATCAAATGATGTTGTTTGCCCCATAAATCCTTTGACTAATTTTGTATGGTTTTGAGTTAACATAGTGGGAATAGGATCCCATTTGGCTGAAAACTCAATCAAAGAAAAATAATCAGAGGTTTTAGGAATCCTACGTTTACGAGTCATATCTATAGAAGAAAACTCATAGGTTAGAGGGTTTCTTACTAAAGAAAAGTTTTTAAAAGCAAAGGTATTCTCAAAATTTATTTTAGATTGGTAGTTTAATTCTGAGGGGTCCCCATCAAACATGGATTCTGCAATATCTACATCCTCTGCAGCCAATGCAATATCAAAACTATCTGTTGCAGAACACATTGCAAACATAAATCCACCACCAATTACATAATCTCTTATCTTTTTACTAACAGCTAGTTTTGCATGAGAAACCTTATCAAATCCTAAATTTTTTGCTGAATTCTCTGCACGTAATTTTCCATCAACATACCAGGGTGCAGTTCTGAAGGCTCCATAAAAACGACCAAACTGGCCAGTAAAATCCTCATGATGTAAATGCAGCCACTCATATAATAATAGTCTATCGTTGAGTACTTCTTCATCATAAACAATATCGAATGGTATTTCAGCATAAGTTAATACCATTGTAACAGCATCATCCCATGGCATTTTGTCTTTTGGAGAATACACAGCAATTTTAGGTGCTTTTTCTAAAGTAACTGCTTCTTGATTTTTAGAGGGTGACGAAATATCCTGTAGAATAATTTGAGCTTTTGCATCAGTAATAATTTCATAAGATATACCACGAATATTGCATTCGTTTTCTATGGTAATATTATTTTCTATCAAAAAGGCCCCTCCATCAAAATTTAATAACCATTTGGCTTTCAATCCCGATTGTAATGAATAATAAACAATACCATAAGCTTTCAAATGATTCTTTTGATTATCATGATTCATGGGAATATAAATAAATGAAGCAAAAACGAAGTTTGAAAAAAATAACAGGATAATTAATGGAAGTTTGTTCAAAATTTAATGATTTATTACTAAAATATATAATCAGTTTTTAATCAATTGAATAAAGAAACTAGATATAGCAATTTTAATTATTCCCATATAGCATCTACTCTAATAATCCATAAGAAAAAAAACCACTTAATATGATCAAAATTTTATTTTAAATTAAAATGGTACATCGTCATCCCCCATTCTAAAAGCATCTTTAGGTTCTATTCGTGAGTCTGGGTAGACATCTTCTGCTAAATTATTATTCATACTTGATTGGAACTCACTACTAAATCCTTCATCTAAATCTGAAAATTTTGCTAAATGACCAGTAAATTTTAAACGGATATTGTCCAATCCACCATTTCTGTGTTTGGCAACAATAAATTCTCCCTGACCTTCACAAGGTGTATGATCATCATCGTCCCACTCTGTCATACCATAATATTCTGGGCGAAAAATAAACGATACAATATCTGCATCTTGCTCAATGGCACCAGATTCTCGTAGATCTGACAATAAAGGTCGTTTACTACCTCCTCTAGTTTCAACGGCTCTAGATAATTGAGATAAGGCAATAACAGGAACTTCTAATTCTTTTGCCAAAGCTTTTAAATTTCTTGAAATCATGGATATTTCCTGTTCACGATTTCCACTTGCTTTGTTATTATTTCCTGCCGTCATGAGTTGTAAATAATCGATTACAATAATTTTCACATTGTGTTGCGATACCAAACGGCGAGCCTTTGCACGTAAATCAAAAATTGACAATGATGGTGTGTCATCAATAAATATTGGTGCAGCGGATAAACGTTTTACTTTAACATTTAATTGTTCCCATTCATGTGGTTCTAAATTTCCCTTACGAAGCTTTTCTGAAGTCAATCCAGTTTCAGAGGATATCATACGAGTAATTAACTGAACTGAAGACATTTCTAAAGAGAAAATAGCCACAGGATAATTAAAATCAATCGCCATATTTTTGGCCATAGAAATAACAAAAGCGGTTTTTCCCATACCAGGACGAGCGGCTATTATAACTAAATCGGATGGCTGCCATCCTGAAGTTAGAGCATCTAATTTTGAAAAACCAGTTGCCAAACCACTCATTCCTTCTTTATTGGAAATTTCTTGAATCTTATTCAATGCCTGTTTTACAAGATCGCTTGCTCCCTCTGAACTCTTTTTTAAATTTCCTTGAGTTACCTCAAATAATTTAGCTTCTGCATTATCTAATAAATCAAAAACATCAGTAGTTTCATCATAGGCATTTTCAATAATATCACTTGAGATACTGATTAATCTTCGTTGAATATATTTTTGGAGAATAATTCTTGCATGAAATTCGATATGCGCGGAGGATGCTACTTTTTGAGTCAAGCGAATTAGATGAAAATCACCACCTATCATATCTAATTTTGCATTTTTTCTTAATGCGTTAGAAACAGTCAATAAATCTATCGGTTTTGATTCTTGAAACAAATCATAAATAGCTCTGTAAATTTCTTGATGCTTAATTTCATAAAATGCATCAGGGTGTAAAATATCTATGACATCATCAATTCCTTTTTTATCAATCATCATTGCACCCAATACAGCCTCTTCTAGGTCAACAGCCTGTGGAGGCACTTTACCTTTTTCTAAACTAATTATTTTACTTTTATCTATCTTTTTACCAGTATAGGGCTGTGCTTTTTCCATGGTAACAAATGTATATTTTTAATAGCTAATGGAGATACCATTATCCGTATTTATTTGTACACAAGATTTGTTAACCAAATTGTTACTATCCTGTTAACAAAATATAAAGTTCCAATATTCTTGTGTATTTTTAGCAAAATGAAAATTAAAAAAAGAAATCTTTATCTAATTCTTTTCTTAGGAATTCAAATTATGTTGATGAGGTGGATTGAAAATATCCCTTCATTTATTGAGACTTATTATTCAAAATGTATTTACTTATACATTAGTTATTTAATGAGAATTCTATTTGGATGGATTCCCTTTTCTGTTGGTGATCTTTTAATATTTTCTTTTCTCCTTTATACTATTCGTTTTATATACCTCCTCTTTAAAACTAGATTTCAAGAGTTCGTAGACAAAATTGCTGGAATCATTGCTTTTACTTCTGTCATTTATTTCTGTTTTTATCTATTCTGGGGTTTAAACTACTTTAGAGAACCTCTTTCAAAAAATTTAGGCTATAAAACTAAGATATACACCAACGAGCAACTCATAGATATATCGACCTATTTAATTTCTCAATTAAATGCAACTCATATGGAAATCACAAAGTCTGACAGTTTAGAAATAAATATTCCTTATTCTAATGAAAAAATATACTCGCTTGCAAAAAATGGATATGAAAATCTTTCTAAAAATTTCCCACAGTTTACCTACAAATATGGAAAGGCTAAAAGTTCTTTAATGAGCCTCATTCAATCCTATAATGGAACTTCAGGGTATTTAAATCCCTTCACTGGAGAAGCTCAGGTAAATGATAAAATACCTAAAACAATCATGCCTACAACAACTTGTCATGAAATGGCACATCAAATTGGTTTTGCAGCAGAAAATGAAGCAAACTTTATTGGTTTTCTTGCTGCTTTATCAAATGATGATCTCTATTTTAAATATTCTGCTTACAGGATGGCAACACGGTATGTTATTTTTGAATTATACAAGAGAGATAAAAAAAAATATAGAGAAATATACGAAACTATTAACATTGGTATCATCAAAGACTTTACTGCATCTTCAGCTTTCTGGGAAAAATATAAAAACCCTATAGAGCCCATCATAAAAAAAGGGTATAATGCTTATTTAAAGTCAAACAATCAAAGAGAGGGAATTAATTCTTATAACTATGTCGTTGACTTATTAATTAGTCATTTTAAAAAAAATGATTCTAAGATAAATGAAAAAAAAGTCTAAAAAACACTAAAATATAGGCTTTTTTTATGCTATAAATTTCGGTACTTTTGTTTCAATGAAAAGAATAATTAGTCTTCAAAACACACAAATTAAAAACATTCTTAAACTGCAAGAAAAGTCTCGCGAAAGAAAAAAACAAGGAGTATTTGTTATTGAAGGAAAACGTGAAATTGAATTGGCTTTAAAAGGCAACTATTCAATATCTACACTATTCTTTTTATCTTCAATGATTTCAGAAGAATATCTATCTAAATATAAAGGAATTGAATTAATCAATATTTCAAAAGAAATATATAGAAAAATTGCTTATAGACATACTACAGAAGGAATTATAGCTATTGCCAAGTCAAAAACAAATACTTTAGAAAACATCATCTTTAAAAATAAAAAAAATCCTTTAATTTTGATTATTGAAGGTAGTGAAAAACCTGGAAATATTGGTGCAATGTTACGAACAGCTGATGCAGCAAATATTGATGCAGTTATTCTAGCTGACCCTAAAACTGATCTCTACAATCCAAATGTTATCAGGTCTAGTATAGGGTGTTTGTTTACCAATCAAATTGCCATTGCCTCCTCAAAAGAAATTATCAAATACTTAGAAGAAAAAGACATAAAAATATTTGCTGCAACACTTCAAAACTCTAATCTATACACAAAAGAAAATTACACTTCAAGTTCAGCCTTAGTCCTTGGAAGTGAAGATATTGGATTGACTGAGATTTGGAGAAAAAAAGCCGCTAAAAATATAAATATTCCCATGAATGGAGAAATAGATTCCATGAATGTTTCAGTGGCAGCTGCAATATTAGTTTATGAAGCGAAAAGACAAAGAAATTTTAATACTATTTAGATGAAAATATTAGGAATAGATATCGGTGGATCTGGAATAAAAGCAGCTATTGTAGATACAAAATCTGGAAAATTAATTTCCGAAAGGCATAGAATACCTACACCAAAATCCGCGACACCTAAAGCCATCTCTAAAGTTATTGAAAAAATGATAAATCATTTTAATTGGAATAGTGCTGTTGGCTGTAGTTTTCCTACTACCATAATTAATGGAAAGTGCAAACATCATGGAAATCTGAGCAATAAATGGTTGAATGTAAAAGTTGATGCTTTTTTTGAAAACAAATGCAATGTCCCTTTTTATATTAGCAATGATGCAGACTTAGCTGGAATTGCAGAAGTGAATTTAGGCGCTGGAAAAGAAGAAAAAGGACTTATAATAGTGATTACTATAGGTACAGGAATTGGTTCAGGATTATTTTATAAGAGAAAATTAATCCCTAATTTAGAAATTGGTAAAATGTTACATAAAGATGGTAAAATAATCGAATTTTTTACCGCAGATTCTGTTAGAAAAAAAGAGGGACTTTCTTTAGAAAAATGGGCCATGCGTCTCAATATATTAATAAATTATATTGACGGTGTATTCTCACCAGATCTTATTATTCTGGGAGGAGGTATTAGCAAAAAATATAATGAATTTAAACAATATTTAACTACAGATGTTAACGTAAAGATTTCTAAATTCAGAAATAATGCTGGTATTATCGGTGCGGCCATGTATGCATCTAAAAAAATAAATAAATAATGTTGCCATCTACCTTATTTTCCATAATAGTTACTGTGATAATTGTTAATTTTTTAATTGAGAAATTTTTAGATTTTTTGAATGCAAAACATTATGACGATGCTATTCCAAAAGTTTTATCTGATGTTTATAATATTGAAGATTATATAAAATCTCAATCATACAAAAAAACAAACTATCATTTTGGCATTCTTACTTCATTGTTTTCTATTATATTAACTCTTTGTTTTTTCTTTTTAGACGGTTTTTCTTTCGTTGATGATTTCGCTAGAAGTTATTCTGAAAATCCAATTTTAGTTGCTTTGATTTTTTTTGGAATAATCATGATTGGGAGTGATATCATCAGCACACCCTTTTCCATGTATAAAATATTTGTGATTGAAGAAAAATTTGGATTTAACAAAAGTTCTAAAAAAACTTTTTTTCTAGATAAATTGAAAGGCTTATTAATGACTGCAATTATAGGGGGATTCATTCTCTCAATCATTATTTGGTTTTATCAGTTTACAGGAAATATATTTTGGTTATTCGCTTGGGGTTTGGTTACTATATTTACATTGTTTATGAATATGTTTTATTCAAAACTAATTGTTCCATTATTCAATAAACAAACTCCTTTAGAGAATGGTGAGCTTAAAGATGCAATTACAAAATATGTGAACTCGGTAGGATTTAGACTAAATAATATTTTTATAATTAATGGATCTAAACGTTCTACAAAAGCAAATGCTTATTTTTCTGGTTTTGGAAGTCAAAAAAGGATTACATTATATGATACACTTATTAATGACTTACATACAGAAGAAATTGTGGCAGTTTTAGCACATGAGGTTGGTCATTACAAGAAAAAACACATCATTTTTAACTTAATTAGTTCAATTTTAATTACTGGACTTACCTTATTTATCCTATCTCTATTTATACATAATCCATTATTATCTGAAGCTTTAGGTGTTTCAACACCTAGTTTTCACATAGGTTTAATAGCATTTGGGATTTTATATTCTCCTATATCACAGTTTACAGGATTATTTATGAATTTTATCTCCAGAAAATTTGAGTTTCAAGCAGATAACTACGCAAAAAAAACATATGCTGGCAAACCATTAATTAGCTCACTAAAAAAACTATCTAAAAATAGTTTAAGCAACTTAACTCCACACCCATTTTATGTTTTTGTCAACTACTCACACCCAACATTACTCGATAGAATTCAAAAGTTAAAACAATAAACACGTATTTAAAAAACTTGCCAATACGCATTTTTTGTGCTACTTTCATTATATATTGAAAATATAATTTTTCCGCTAAAATAAATCAATACTTAAATAGACTATATCAATCATTGAAATACAAAGCGACCATAGAAGAAGAAAATAAAGAGATTGCTAAACGATATAAAAATCTTTTAAAAGAAACCTATCAAACCCTATCAAGGTCAGATAAGTTAATGATTCGTAAAGCTTTTAATTTATCTGTGGAAGCGCACTCGAACCAGAGAAGAAAAACCGGTGAACCTTATATTTTTCATCCAATTTCTGTTGCTAAGATTGTTGCAAATGAAATTGGTTTGGGAGCAATATCAATAGCTGCCGCTTTATTACATGATGTTGTTGAAGACACAAAATACTCTCTCGACGACATAGAACGTCTTTTTGGAGAGAATGTTGCTAAAATTGTAAGTGGTTTAACTAAAATATCCAACTTAAAAAAAGATAAAGATTATTCTATTCAAGCTGAAAATTTCAGAAAGATGCTTCTCACCTTGAATGATGATGTTCGAGTTATTTTAATAAAGGTTGCCGATCGCTTACACAATATGCAAACCATGGATGCTATGCCTCAACACAAACAGGTAAAAATTGCCTCTGAGACTTTATACATTTATGCTCCCCTTGCACACCGATTAGGATTGTATAATATAAAAACTGAATTGGAAGATTTAGGTTTAAAATACACAGAACCCGATGTATATAATGATATAGTTAACAAAATTAGCGAAAGTAAAGAGGATCAGAATAACTATATACAATCATTTGCTAACACCCTTAATAATGGCTTAACTAAAGAAAATTTTAACTATCAGATAAAAGGACGTTTTAAATCAATCTACTCAATTTGTAGAAAAATGCGAAAACAAAATGTTTCCTTTTATGAAGTCTATGATAAATTTGCTATTAGAATTGTTTTTGAGCCCACCTCAAAAGATGAAAAATTTGATGCTTGGAAAATTTATTCTATCGTTACAGATTATTTCAAACCCAATCCTTCTCGTTTACGTGACTGGATTTCTCAACCAAAATCCACAGGATATGAAGCTTTACATATTACCGTAGTTGGACCAGAATCTAAATGGGTTGAAGTTCAAATTCGTTCTAACAGAATGGATGAGATAGCAGAAAAAGGATATGCGGCTCATTTTAAATATAAACAAGGGGAAGAAAATGAAAATGGGTTAGATGGATGGTTAAACAGGTTAAAAGAAGCTTTAGAGAACCAGAGTATTAATGCAGTTGATTTTGTTGAAGATTTTAAATTAAATCTTTACGCAAAAGAAATATATGTTTTTACTCCCAAAGGGGATTTAAAATCATTACCAAAAGGAGCCTCAGCATTAGATTTTGCTTTTTCAATACATACTGATATCGGCTTAAAATGCAGGGGAGTTAAAGTGAATGGAAAATTAGTTCCCTTGAGTTATAAATTAAGTAGCGGAGATCAAATTGAAGTTTTAACTACTACAAATAACAAACCTAATATTCGTTGGTTAGATTTTGTTATAACTTCTAGAGCTAGGACAAAAATTAAAACAGCCTTAAAGGATCAGGAAAAGAAAATTGCTGAGGAAGGGAAAGTAATTCTTGCAAGAAAGCTTCGTCATTTAAAAATTAATTTTGACGAAAAATCTGTCAATGAACTTGTTGTTTATTTTAAATTAAATACCAGCTTTGATTTATTCTTTAGAATTGGAAATGGAGCCATTGATAACAAGCAATTGAAAAACTTTGTTAGCCAACGAAATAATAAGATTGTAAATTTCTTTAAAAAGCGATTATCTAGAGCTCCTTCAAAAGAATTAATCAACAAAGAAGAAATTACTTCTAAATATGATGATTTAGTTTTTGGACAAGATGAAGAAAAATTAGATTATAAATTTTCAAAATGTTGTAAACCAATACCAGGAGATAATGTATTTGGTTT
>CATISV010000070.1 GCA_949541125.1 Flavobacterium sp. SCGC AAA160-P02 | reverse complement strand
GCAATAGAATCATCTACTTTAAACCAACCTTTTCCATCAGTGACAACGTACTGTTGTACCCCACCCCATCCTGTTAAACAGTCTCCAACCTTAAAAGTGGGATGATTCTTCGCTTGAATAACTTTCCCTATGGAACCAGCTCTCATGACATCATCAATAGCAATGGGATCAATATATGATTTATAGGTATTCATCCAACCTCTCATGGCTGGGTCTAATGAAATATAATGATGTTGTATTAGTACTTCTCCTTCTTTTAAGGAAGGTATGGGATGATACTCTAGTTCCCATGTTGTGTCATCTGGAAAACCTATAGGTCTATTTTTGAATATAATTTGTTTATTCATTTTAAAAAGGATTAAAATTAAAAGTTAATAATCTAATAGAGATTTTAATTCTGCTTCGAAACGGTTTTTTGCTAAGTATTGTTCTTCTAATGATCCCTGAAAAGGAATAGGGGTTTCAATGCTAGCAACACGTATTACTGGTGCATCTAAGAATTCAAAGCAGTTTTCTGTTATTAGTGCAGAGACATCACTCGCAATTCCTCCAAACTGGGTGTCCTCTTGTAGGAAAATTGCTTTTCCAGTTTTTCGAACAGAGTTGTATATGGTTGTTACATCCAATGGCTGTAATGTTCTTAAATCTATAAGATCAGCATTAATATTTGGATTAGATTGTAAGGTTTCTAGGGCCCAGTGAATACCTGCACCATATGAGATAATGCTTATATCATCTCCTTCTTGTAGCAGTGATGCCTTCCCTAATTCAATAGTGTAATAATCTTCCGAAACCTCCTGATATACAGAACGATATAAGGCTTTGTGTTCAAAAAATAAGACAGGATTTGGATCGTTGATTGCTGCACACAACAATCCCTTTGCATCCTCCGGAAAGGCAGGGTAAATAATTTTTAATCCTGGTGTTTTTGTAAACCAAGCTTCATTGGTTTGACTATGAAATGGTCCTGCCCCTACTCCAGCTCCACAAGGCATTCTTATCACTACATCAGCATTTTGGTTCCAACGATAATGAGATTTTGCCAATAAATTTACAATGGGGTTAAACCCCGAGCTTACAAAGTCTGCAAATTGCATTTCTACAACAGCTTTCATTCCATTAACAGAAACTCCGTATGCAGCAGCAATGATGGAAGATTCACAAATAGGAGTATTTCTTACACGTTCTTTTCCAAAACTGTCAGAAAAACCCTCTGTAATCTTAAAAACTCCACCGTATTCTGCAATATCTTGTCCCATAATGACTAAATCATCATGTTGTTCCATAGATTCTTTGAGACCTTTAGAGATGGCATCAATTAACCTAATGTTTGACTTCTGTTCTGAGGGGTGTATGATTTTCTGTTGATAATGTCTGTAAACATCATTTAATTCAGTCGATACCTGAGCAGAAATAGATTTTTCATTGAATGCTTTCTGAAGATGTTCTTCAATTTCTGATTTTATTTTTTGTGTCGCTTCTTTTATGAAGTCTTGAGTGATTATATTTTTTGCCAGTAAAAAATGCTCATAATTTTGTATTGGATCTTTTTTTGACCAAGATTCCATTAATTCATTTGGAACATATTTGGTTCCGCTAGCTTCTTCATGACCACGCATTCTAAAAGTTTTAAACTCTAATAATACTGGTCTAGGATTTTTTCTAATATCCTTAGCTATTTGGGAAACCATAGTATATACTTCAAGTATATTATTTCCATCAATAATATGACTTTCCATACCATATCCCAATCCTTTGTCTGCAATATGTTTACATTTATATTGCTCATTTGTTGGTGTTGATAATCCATATCCATTATTTTCAACACAAAACAAAACAGGTAAATCCCATACAGATGCAACATTTAGTGCTTCATGAAAATCTCCTTCACTTGTTCCTCCTTCTCCTGTAAAAACAGCACAAATATGTTTATTATTCTTTAATTTATTAGCCAATGCAATTCCATCTGCAACTCCTAATTGTGGTCCTAAATGAGAAATCATTCCAACAATGTTAAATTCTTGGGTGCCAAAATGAAAACTACGATCTCTTCCCTTGGTAAATCCATTCATTTTTCCTTGCCATTGAGAAAATAATCGATACAAAGGAATTTCTCTGGTAGTGAAAACTCCAAGATTTCTGTGCATCGGAAGAATATATTCTTCTTTTAATAAACTAGAGGTAACACCTACTGATACAGCTTCTTGTCCTATTCCTGAAAACCATTTAGAAATTTTACCTTGTCTCAATAAAATCAACATTTTTTCCTCAATCATACGAGGTTTTAACATACCTAAGTACAAACTTTTAAGTGTTTTATTATCTAGATTAAAAGAATTGAAATCTAATTCGGTCGTCATTCTAATTTTAATTTTCAATTGTTTACGAAAATAACATTTTCAAATACAAAATACTATCATATTTGATTTAAAATATCAGCTGATTATAAAAGCATTTAATCTGTTATTGAAAAACAAAAAAATAAGGTCTTATAATCTTCTTAATTTTATTAAATGCAAAGAGAAATTGAAGTAATTCAATATTATGTGTTTAGTATTTTGGTAAAGTAAATTACTCTTTTATTAAAAATATTAGAATATTTTAGCTTTGAAATTAGGATGGTTGGGTAGGGTTGAATAAAAATATCTAAACAAATATTGAATTGATTTTTTTTACAGTTCTTTAAAAATCGAATGCATCATTCTTTTTTTGTCATTAATACTTTCTTCAAGTGAAATCATTGTTTCTGTTCTGCTTACACCTGGTATTTCATCAATTTTATAAATAATATCTTTTGCATCTTTAGTTCCCTTTGCTCTAACTTTACAAAAAATATTGTATTTTCCAGCAGTAACATATGCTACTGTAATATTCGGGATATGATTCAAATTTGAAATAACATTTTGTGTCATGGATGTTTTTTCTAAAAAAACACCTACATGGGCAATGAATGAATAGCCCATTTTTTCATAATTTAATGTTAGTGTTGATCCTTGAATAATCCCCTGATCCTCCATTTTCTTAACACGAACATGTATGGTTCCTGCAGAAACTAATAATTTTTTTGCAATATCCGTAAAAGGGGTTCTTGCATTTTCAATTAAGATATCTAAGATCTGATGATCTATTTCATCTAGGATAAGTTTTTTCATTTTTTTTTATAAATTATTCAAGTAATAAAACAAAAGTATAAATTAAATTCAATTAACCTCACTAAATGTTAGGGAAAATTCAATAATACTAACTAACGAAATCGATTTCTTTGTGAAAAAAAAGCTCAGAAAGATCTCCTGATACTTTTTCGGGGATGAATTTAACAGAATAATCAACCAAAATTTCTTTGAATTGAAACCCTTCATTTTCTTTATCTGAGTAAATATGAAGTAAATCCCTATGGTTATCTTTATTCTTTGGAATAGTAAAATAGGGTTTATGTAAATTAAAATTACTTGCAGTACAAATATGGTAGATACCTTGAAGGATAGAAATAAAAGTAAATTCCCGTACTTTTTCCCTTTGATAGTCATATGAATAATGACCTGATTCAATTAAAATAGTAGGATAGCCTAGTTTTTGAAAATTATCTCCAGTTGCAGTAGGGTAAAACTCATCTGTATATCTGCCAATATGATTTGGAATAATCTGTTGCAGAAGAGAATTCATTGCAATAATAACATTCATAGTTATTATTCTAGAGCTAGTAACTTTTCTAGTTTTATCTACTGATGGAGCTAAAAAAGAAATTGTTGCTGGGTTTGTTGTCCCCTCTACACCAAAAATACTTCGCTGGTCATGGAGATTAAAACAAAAATCAGGGGTGAAATTATCTAAAATACTTCTTAGTAATTGACTTTCAATAGCATTCTTACTAACAGCATCTCTATTTAAGTCAATTTTTCGTGCATTTAATCTTGTATAAGATTGGGCACCATCTGGGTTTAGTATTGGAATTATTTTTATAGTACACTGAGAAAGGATTTGTGATGAAATTTTATCAACAGAATTATGTAAATAATTAAGTAAATCCATTACCGATTTGGTTCCAGTACTTTCGTTTCCATGCATTTGAGTCCAAATAAGTATTTTTTTTGGCCCTTTGCCAATGGTTATATCATATATATTTCTATTTTCTTCAGAGTAGCCGATTTTGTTTATTGATAATTTATTTGAACTACGAAGTTTTTTAAAAATTTTATTTTCAAGATTATTAATTGTGATCCATCTACCATAAATACAATTTACCTTGAATTTTTTTGAGATGTTTGATACAATATTTGAATTAAGTATTGTCATAATTATTTGATCCTTGACAAAAGTACAAGAATGATTTTAATATTATAATGACATAATGAAACTCTATGTATATTACAATTGTTATTAAATATTTTTTAAAAAATTTATTAATGTAACATTATAATATGATTATTTAGGTCTGTAAATTATATCCTGTTGTAATATTAAATCTAATAAAATATTTATTATCATAAATAACTGCAAATGAATATTTTAGTGATATTAAATAAAGCTTTAATTTAAATTATAATACCGTTGACAATTATATATTAAGTAAAGATTTGGAAATCATTTTTGGAGTATTTACATTTGTAACATTAAATAAAGTTTACAATGGTAAACATCGATGGATTTTCAAATAGAATAAAAGAAATATTAGACTACAATAAATTAACAGCTTCTGTATTTGCTGATAAAATTGGAGTTCAACGATCGAGTATCTCTCATATTTTATCAGGACGAAATAAACCTAGTTTAGACTTTATTATGAAAGTAATTAACTCATTTGAGGATGTTGATATTTATTGGTTATTAAATGGAAGTGGCTCATTTCCTAAGAAATCTAAAGCCCCTTCCCCTATTTCACAATCAAATATCTCTTTAATATCAGAAGAAAACCCCCCGCATTCGGCTAAAAAAATTAATAGAATTGTTGTTTTTTATAATGATGGAACATTTGATGATTATATAAAACAGTAATTATTTTACCAATTGGGCAATCCCTGATCTAATAATTTCAATATTTTTTATTTTATTAGTTAGGTTCACTTTTTTTTGTTTTTGAACCATTCCTCTTAAAAGATTAATTCCTAATTGATCAAAATTATATTGTTTGTATTGATTTCCCTTACTAACTATATCGTTTACCAGATTTTGAATTGCTGCGGTATTATTGCTTGAAGATATTTGATCATAAGCTTTTTTATAAATGGATTGAACTTTAGGATTATTATTTAAAAACATTCCGGCCAATACATTGTTTGCAATAAAAGCCATTTCAGAGTCGTCATTTTCCTCAATGTAAATCCTTGTTAATGGAGTTGCTATAATATTTTTAACCTCCAAGGGTATTTTTTTAGACTTTTTAATTGCATATGCTTTATCTATATAATACATAGCCACAAGAGCTTTACCAATAACACTATATGATTTACTATTTAATGCCTTTTCAAATATTGGTTTTAACTCTGGATCCGTTAATTTACCAAGGGTTTCTATAGCTGCTGCTTGCACCAAAGTTTTAGGATCATTATTGGCAATATTTTTAATTCTATCAATAACAACTCTTTTTGACCATTTGTTAATAAGGTCAATATTTTCTAGTGCCAATATTCTAATTTTGTAAAAATCATCGTTAATAGCATTCGCTATTGCGTTAAACGCCTTTTTTT
The DNA here is from genome assembly GCA_949541125.1 of Flavobacterium sp. SCGC AAA160-P02. GTDB lineage: Bacteria > Bacteroidota > Bacteroidia > Flavobacteriales > Flavobacteriaceae > Polaribacter. Next base: position 7,938 of record CATISV010000070.1, on the reverse strand, counting down.
GGTCTTGATTCTTTGCAATTTCTAATAGGGCCTCTATTTTGTGTTCAAAATTAGTTGAATTTTTTAATTGAAAAATATAATCACTTAATACTTTACTTTCAATAAAATCAGCTAATAACACCCCATCTGCATTTACTTCAATTAAATCTGGATTTTTACTATTGTAAATAAATTTAAATGAAGTATCTCTTTTATCGATAAAAACATCGTGTCTAATTTTCGTTCCATTTTCATAAATATCAATAGCCATTGGAAACTGAAACACATTGGTTTGTGTTTGTACAAAGTTTACGGTCACTGTTTTTTCTAAAGAATTATAATCATAAGATACTTGAATAATTGGATGTCCTGAGCCAAAAAACCACTGATTAAAAAACCATTGTAAATCTTTTCCAGTAATTTCTTCCAATGCTAAACGTAATTGAGAAACTTCAGCAGATTTATATTGATGATCGGTTAAATATTTTTTTAAGCCAGAAAAAAAAGCCTCGTCACCAATATATTTTCGTAACATATGTAATATTGCTCCACCTTTGTTATAGCTAACTAGATCAAACATATCTTCTTTATCATCGTAATAAAAACGCACTAAGTTTTTATCAATATTACTAGCATCATCTTTATATGCTTTTATATTTTCAAAAAGATGAGCATCTGCGTCCTTTTTTCCATATTTATATTCTCTCCATAAATACTGACTGTAGTTGGCAAAAGATTCGTTCAATGTGAGATTACTCCAACTTTCTGAAGTCACTAGATTTCCAAACCAATGATGGAATATCTCATGAGCGATTGTATTTTCTTGACGATTTTCATCAATCAATTCCCCTTCCATTTGATATGCTCTCTCACCGTGAATAACAGCAGTGGTATTTTCCATAGCTCCACTAACATAGTCTCTAGCAACAATCTGACTGTATTTATTCCAAGGATATTTTACACCTAGCTTCTCTTCAAAAAAACCAATCATTTCTGGGGTAAGTCCAAAGATATCTTTTGCTAAGGGGGCGTATTTTTTTTCAACATAATAATTTACAGGGATGTTTTTATAACTATCTTCAATAACTTCATATTCACCAATCCCCATAAAAAATAAATAAGGTGCGTGTTTTTGATCAAACTTCCAGTAATCCGTTCTATTTGCTCCTACTAATTTTTGACTTATTAATGCACCATTTGAGAGGGTTTTAAATTTATTGGGAACTGTTATGTATATTTCCTGACTAGTTTTTTGGTTTGGAGAGTCAATCGTTGGAAACCAGCAACTACTTGCTTCGGTTTCCCCCTGTGTCCATATTTGAATTGGTTTATTGGGGATATTTCCTGTTGGATTAATAAAATAGAGGCCTTTTGCTGCAGTAATGGCTATACTACCTTTTTCTTTTACTTTTTCTGGTTGTGCAATATATTTAATATACAAAGTATATTTTTCACCTTTGACGTATTCTCTTGGAAGTTCTATGTTAATCTTGTAGCCATCATAAGTATAATCTAGTTTTTTACCATCTAAAGATATTGTTTTGATAATCATAGCTTTTGCATCCAATACAACTTTATTTGTTGGATAAAAATGTGGACTTAGTGTTACCCATTCTTCTCCATTAAGTTCTTTATCTTCAAAATTAAAATCTACTTTTAGCTTGGTATGGACTAAATTGTTGATTTTATCTCTTTCTTTCCTGTAAATAGTTGATGGATCTTGAATTTGTGAAAAAATCACAGAATATGTAAGTAAAAAAATAAAGTAGACTGGTTTTTGAAACTTCATAAATATCATATATACATCAAAAATATGAAAATATACAAAGGCAGCTGTTAATGCCTAGTTAAAAGAAATAACTATAGTAGATTAAATGAGAGTTTTATAATTTATATGATGGAATCAGTTTTTTGTTTAAATGACAAATTAAATTGTTGGAGATTGAATTGACCTGGATCTATTTTTACATATTTCATCATTTCTATAATTTTTATAGGATTCATACCATTTCCCAAAATTCTTGCCAATCCTACTCCAAACTCTTTAGAGTAACCAAATACTATTAGTTCATCAATAGAATCTGTATTTCCAATATAATACATATCTACTTTCATCCCTTTTACATCCATTCCAATTAAACTTTTATAATTTTCTGAATTTTTAAGAATATCCTTTATTGTTTTTTTCTCTATTTCATAACTAGCTTTATTATTTTGATATGGCAATCCTACTAAATTTATTTTTCTAATACTTTGTAGGCTCTCCTTAATGTCATCAGAAACATCAGGTGATTTAAATTGAATAAAGGATGCCGGAATATCAATAGTCATAAAACCTGACTTATCTTGACTCTCAACGATATATGATTGTAGGCTTTTTTCTTGTTTACAGGAACTTAATAATACTAAAAGCATTAGAAAGCTAACAAAAGAAATAATATTTTTCATTTTTTATAATTTATTAAATTTAGTTTGAAAAGGTATCCGCTATTTTTGACAATTTATTAATATCTATATTTCCAGATAATGAAACGATCATAGCCTCAGCCATACCGTTTGTTTTTTTATCAATTCCTTTCACAAACATTAGTACCTCACTAACAAAATCTTTGTTTTTACTAGATCTAACATAAATAAGAACTATAGAATTCCCATCTTTAACTTTCATCAATTCAGTTAATTTTTTAGATTTTACCTCATTTTCAATCAATGACAGCATAGTTTGAGTAGCCGCTTTATCAATGGTTGAATAAACTCTTAGTTCATCCAAGTCATCAACCATTTTAAAAATCTCCATTTCAATACTTTCCTCCTTTTCTAGATTGAAGTTAAATTTTGATAAAATTTCAAAAGCATCTTTGCTTATAACCACTGAGGAAATAGTCTCCCATTTTTCAAGTTTATCAAATATTGACTGCCCATTGATCAGGTGCGGCATCAAGGTAATTGCAATTAATAAAAATATTTTTTTCATTTTTGATATTTTAGAGTAATTCATTTTAATTTAAAAACTTTGTTCACTGTCTTTTCGTAAGCATAAAGAGATTTGAAAGCATTGTTTCCTTTTTTTAAGTTTACTGAGAATAATTTTAAAGCTTTTTCTAATTCAACATAATTGTTTAAAACCTCTGGAGGAAGTTCATTTAAAGAGCTAATCTCTGTGTTTTTGTTTTGAGGTGATTTAATGAGTTTTGAGTATGTTATAAAACTTATCACTAAGGCAAAAGATGCAGCAACAGACAACCATTTATAATATATTTTATTTCTAGTTGGTATTTTGATATTTTGATTAAAGACTTCACTTTTATTAGAATCAAAATAAGTAAATATTTTTTGGTAATCTTGAAGATGAGGAGCCACTACATCTGATAAAAAATATTTTTTTAAAATAGTCTCTTCTTCAAGTGTTGTTTCCGCATTTATATATTTATCTAGTAAATTTTCTACCTTAGCTAACTCCATAATTATATTGTTTTGTTAGTTGTTCTCTGATTTTTTTTCTAGCTCTTGATAAGCCTGCTCTAACAGCAGTTGGTTTCATATCAAGTATATGACATATTTCATGATACTCATACTGTTCTATATCCCTAAGTTGAATGATTAATTTTTGTTGTTCGGGTAGACTTTCAATGAGTGAATGCATTATATCTATTGTATCTATAAATTCTATTTTTTTTTCTAAACTTGTTTCTTTCTCTTTATAATTACTATGAACTAATCTTATATTACTAGCTTGTTTGGATTTTAATCTATCATAACAATAGTTCTTCGTCATTGTCATAGCAAAGGCTTCTATATTTTTATAATCGGCTATTTGTTCTTTATTTCTCCATAGTTTAAAAAATAATTCTTGTGTAGCATCTTCTGCTTCTTCTGTTGAAATCAACAATCTCTTGGCAAATCTAAAAACCTTATCTTTTAAAGGTAAAACAACTTTTAAAAAGTCAGATTGATTCATTTATTTAACACTAATATTTCAATAAAAAACATTTCAATAATACGTTTTTTATATTTTAATGACGAAATGTATTATTTTTTGTTACAGAAAAAGACAAAAAATACTAATTATACTTAAATTGCGTTTTAATTACATGTAATTAAACAAAGGATGAAAGAAGTTGTAATTAGAAAGTTTGTTTTAATTTTATTTATGTGTTTTGCATTAAGTAATTGTGTAAATAATGATTATGAAACTCCCGAAAATATAGAAGTTCATGATTTTATTTGGAAAGGATTTAATGCCTACTACTTAGACCAAGAAAATATTCCAGATTTATCTGATAATCGATTTAATTCAGATCAACAACTAGAAAGTTATTTAAAAGGATTTGGTACCCCTGAAGATATTTTTAATTCAATATTATCATCAACAGATTTAAGATCGAAATTAATAGAAGATCACACACTCATAGAAACACCCATACCCAAAAGGTCATCGTTTACCAACGGGGTGGAATTTGGTGTTTTTATGGATCCAAACATATCAGATAATTTAATTGGTTATGTTTCTCATATTCTCCCTTATTCCTATGCTAGCACACAAGATATTTCAAGAGGGGAGTTTTTTTATGCAATAATTAATGAAGAAAATGACGTAATTCCTTTAGTTGAAGAAAATTATATGGATATGCTTGTTAACTATGAACAAGATACATTAAAATTACTTATGGCTGATTATGATGGAAATACTCTTGTTACAAACAATAAAAGAATTGATTTAGTAAAAGAATCATATGAATACCCTCCTATATTCATAAAAAAAGTAATGGATGTGAGCTCTAAGAAAGTAGGTTATTTAATGTATAATAATGACTTTTCTAATAATTATATTGAAGACTTAAACGCAACGATGCTTGAATTCAAAAATCAATCTATAGATGATTTAGTTATAGATTTAAGATTTAATATTGGTCAAAACTCTTTTGCTAAAACTATAACTGAAATTGCGTCAATGATTACTGGCCAGTTTACAGATGAAATATTAATTAAAGAGAATTGGAATCTGAAAGCACAACCATGGTTCGAATTGAATCAACCAGATTCTTTAATCTCTAGATTTACTTCTTATTTAGATAATAATCAACTGATTAACAGTTTAAATATGACTGATGTATATATCATATTAAACGGTAACGGTTTTAATGGATCTTCTGCCATAGAATTACTAATTAACAGTCTTCAACCTTACATCAATGTTCATGTTATAGGAAACAGTACTAAAGGAGATAATGTAGGATCTATCACTTTATATGATTCTCCTGATTATGACTTTTTTGCCAGAAACTCAAATCATTTATATGCTCTACAACCTAAGGTATTAACTTTTACCAATTTAAATAATGAATCGTATGAAAATGGAATTTCCCCAAATATTCCATTATGTTCAGATGAAGATCCTCTGAATTTAGGTGAGTTAGGTGAGACTTCGGACCCCATACTTAATCGAGTATTAAATTATATATCTTCAGGAAATGTAGGAATAAATCCAACATGTAACCCTTTAAATTTAAAACTACTATACAATTCTATAAATTCTCAACGGGGAATTGACGCAGGAATTTTCATAAAACAAGATTTACCAAATTTAGGACGATAATGAAAAACAGAAAGTTTAGAAATACACTATTAACAATTACTTGCATTGTGCTTTTTATTTCATGTAAAAAAAGTGATAATTATATTGCGAGTGGTAATGATGAAATTAACTTATTCATTTGGAGAGCAATGAATACTTACTATTTATGGCAACCTGATGTGCCCGATTTATCTGATACTAGATTTACAAACATAGGTCAGTTGTATTCAGAATATTCAAATTTTTCTTCTCCAAGTGATGTTTTTCAGAGTTTACTTTATCAACCAGGAGTTGTGGATCGTTTTTCTTGGATTGTTGACGATTATATAGCCTTAGAAAATTCTTTTCAGGGAATAAATTTAAGTAATGGGATGGAGTTCGGCTTAGTTAGATATGCTAGTGATGCTTCAAAAGTTTTTGGATATGTTCGGTATGTAATTCCTGATTCTGATGCAGAAATTAAGAATATTACAAGAGGGATGTTGTTTTCTGAAGTTGATGGGATTCAACTAACAGAATCTAATTACACGGATTTACTTTTTGATGACAACACCAATTATACGATTACTTTGGCAGACTTTAACAATGGAAACCCAATGGCCAATTCAACAACAGTAAGTTTAGCAAAAACCCAACTTCAAGAAAACCCTGTAGCCATTGTAAATACGATTGATGAAGGTACTCATAAAATAGGATATTTACTATATAATCAATTTTCTAGTGATTTTGACACTCAATTAAATGCCGCCTTTGCAACGTTTCAATCAGAAAGTATTACTGATCTTATTGTAGATTTACGTTATAATGGAGGGGGGAGAGTTAGCTCAGCAACTTATTTAGGAGGCATGATAACGGGTCAGTTTAACGGTCAATTATACTCAAAAGAATTATGGAATACTAAAGTTCAAGATGCAATAGATGCCAGTGTATTTGAAAATAATTTCACAAATCAATTGGACAATGGTACGGTTAACGAACCATTAAATAACTTGAACCTAACTAGGGTTTATTTTATCACTACCCGGAGTACCGCCTCAGCCTCAGAATTGGTGATGAATAGTTTGTCTTCTTATATTGATGTTAAATCAGTTGGTACAACTACCATTGGAAAAGTTCATGGCTCAGTCACTTTATATGATTCAGATAATTTTACAAGAACTGGAGATAACTTAAATCCAGATCATACTTGGGCTATACAACCCTTGGTTCTAGAAATTTTAAACAAAAATAATTCTAATCAACCTAACGGTATTAACCCCACAATTGAATTGCCTGAAAACTATGCAAATCTCGGTGTATTAGGAGAAAGAAGTGATCCATTATTAGATAGAACGATTGTTTTGATAACCACTGGAAATCGACCCGGTATTTCTGATACACATCATTTATTAAACATGGAGGAGATTAGTAATTCTAAAGCCCATAATCCTCAAAATAATAATATGTTTATCGATCTAAAAAAAGAAAAGGAATTTAAATAGGTTTTCTAAATTTTTAAAATATCCAATGGCTAATATCTTATCAGATTGTTGATTTATGTATTTTCGTTCCATACTTATCAATACAATGAAAATATTTTTTCAACTTTTTATAGTTTCTCTTATACTTATTTCATGTACAAATCACTACATACCAAGAAATATAGATACAATTTCTATTACATCAATTGATATTGATAGTATTAGTATACGTGCAATCAATTCAATAAGTACTCAAAAAATGAGTTTTGTAAGCTCTAGAGGAGATATAGGTTTTATCACGAATGGAAAGGATCTCTATATGCATAAAATTTACCAGGATACCATCATTCCTAATTTTAGGAGTACAGCCTTTAATGGAAGTAATTATTTTGCATTGAGCATTGGAAATCCTGCCCTATTATATAAATACAATGAAACAGAAACAAAACTAGTGTATCAAGAAATTCACAAAAAAGTATTTTATGATGCGATGGTTTTTTTAGACAATCAAAACGGAATTGCCATGGGAGATCCAACGGAGGATTGTTTATCTGTTATTCGGACAACTAATGGTGGCGATTCATGGACAAAAGTCTCATGTAATATATTACCAAAAGTAGCCAACGGAGAAGCTGCATTTGCAGCTAGTAATACAAATATTAAAGTACTAGGAAATATTATATGGATGGTCACTGGAGGATCAAAAGCCAGAGTTTTTAAATCCTCAGATTTAGGTCTTAGCTGGAAGGTTTTTGACACCCCAATTATTCAGGGGAAAAGTTCACAAGGAATTTATTCAGTTGATTTTGCTGACAAAAATAACGGAATTATTATAGGAGGTGATTATTTAGAACCCAATAAAAACTTTAGTAATAAAGCCATAACAAATGATGGTGGTAAAACGTGGACCCTAGTTGCTGATGG
>CATISV010000069.1 GCA_949541125.1 Flavobacterium sp. SCGC AAA160-P02 | reverse complement strand
TGGCGGCCCCTTTAAACTACTTTCTTTAACTAAATGATTATTCCAAAGACCAAAAGTTAAAATATTAGCAAGCTCTCCACTTACATCATTACTAGCCATTGGTATAGGTAAATTTTCTAGCATTCCTGTAAATTCATAAATCTTAGATTCTTGCATGGAATTTTTAACCTCAATTGGCTTAGATAATTCCTTATAATCCATCCCATCATCTGTTCTTGATCCAGCGAATGCCAATATCGAAGGATTTGTTTTTTCGTACTGAGAATTGTCCCTTTTGGATTCTTCTTCTAATATATTGGGTAAAGGATCGTCTTCAGCAATAGGTGTAAAAATCAGCTTACTAAAACCAACAAAAAACTTTCCTCCAATGAATCCATTGTGTTTACCTTTTGATAAATATGCCATGGTAACTGGACTAGTAATATCTTGAGATTCATCTGATTGATTAATATTTAGTCTTTTACTAATAACTCCCTCCTCTTTACGACCTAAAAATCTAATGTGATATGAGGGCATCACATCATTTGAAACATATGGATGAACTAAATCAATCTTATAAATACCGTCATGAGGTACTTCATAGCTAAATCCAATTTCTGAAAATGTTGCAAACTCCTTTGGGATTAGGTTATTCTTTTCAAAAATGAAGCTTTTATTTATTTTTAGATCTTTTGCATTAACCGAGAAGGAATTTAAGTGATCCAGCGCTGGTTCTTTTTCTCTCAAATCAATAAGTCTTTCAACTGATAAGGAATTGTATCCTTTAGAAGCCTCTATTCTAAAAGCATATCTCCCTTCTCTGGGAAAATCTTCTTTTATTAAGAGTTTTAAATTTGGGGAAGGTCCCTGCCACGATTTTGGCGTAACTTCTTTTGCTGGTAATGCAGAATTAAGAATCATTCCTTCGTCAACCATATAGTAACGGTTACTTGCTGATCCTCTCATGCCTATTCCTATTTTGTTTTTTAATAATGAAATGGAGTCGCCAGAATTTGAGGATTCTTTTATGGTATTGCCATTCATGTCAATAATCTTAACAATAAAATCTTTATTATTTATAGGGGCAGTTTGATATCCTCCAAATTCTGCTCCTGAAATGTCATCACCTTTATTTTTCCCCAGAATAACTTTATATCTTCTAGATTTTGGCTTTTCTCCATTGACTAAGGCCTTATCTAATGCTTCACGTGCTAGTTTTTGGTAGTAATCAATATGAAGTGCAGATGTTTGAAGGATATTACCATTATTAGTGAATCCCATTTCTGATTTTCCATCGTCTGGTAACACATCCCCAAAATTTATGTCAACTCCTAACAGCTCGTTCAGCGAATTAGTATACTGTGATTTTGTTAACCTTCGCATCACAAGCTTATTATCAGTTTGTTTAGCTTCTGCTGCTTTATCAAGATTTTCAGTTATCCAATCTACAAGAGTTCTTCTATCTTCATCAGAAAGTTGTGGTTGATCGCTTGGCGGCATTTCGCCAAGGTTAATCTCATTTAACATCATATTCCATTTCTCAGCATCAAAACCATTGACCATGTCCCAGTCAATATTGTCAAACCTCATATCCCCTTTTTGCTTTTCTTGTCCATGACATTTATAGCAGTAACTTTCTATAATAGGCTTAATTTGATTTACATAATATGTTGCATCATTTGAAAATGAATCAATCTTTCTATCGACAACTAAATAATTTCTTTCATCATCAATATTTAAAGCTTTTTTCATACCTAATGGCATGTGCTTAGTTAAATAGTCTTTTCCGTGTGTAAGTTGACCTCCAAAATGACCAGCAATCGAAAGAAAAAGCACGTTACTATAAAGAAATATCCTATATGTTTTTTTTGATTTTGAATTAAAATAAAGTAGCCAAACACAAACTAAGGCAGTTAGCCATCCTAACCATTTGTGAAGATTTAATAGTTCATCATCATAATTTCCGCTAGAACCTAACATAAACCCTAAAATAGCCGAAGGTATTACTGTAACAACTGAAAACCATAATAAGATAGAACATGCTGAATCTAATTTAAGTTTAGGCTTATATGAGTTAACGATTTCCATTACAAAAAGCGCTATCAATCCACCAATTGGTAAGTGTAAAATGATTGGATGAAATCTGCCAATGAAAAAAACAAAAGTATTATCCACTGTTCCGTCAAGCGGAATAAACAACAGGCCTACTAGAATTATGGTTAAAATCCCTGGAATTAAAATTTGGTTTTTCATGTGTTGAATAAAATTATAATTCTTATCAGTTAATGTAATATAGGGATTTTTACAAGAATTTTTAGATATGCTCCGTTTTCACAACTTTGCTCATTTTTAAAATTGTTAAAGTAAACTTTATTGGATATATTAAAAAAATGGGAAAAGTAATATTAATAACAGGTGCATCCTCGGGAATCGGGAAAGATACAGCCCTGAATTTAATAAAAGAAGGACATATAGTCTACGGTGCTGCAAGGAGAATATCAAAAATGAAAGATATTGTTGAAGCAGGTGGGCATTCCATCAAGATGGATATTTTAAGTAATGAAGACATTGATAGAGCTGTAGATCAAGTTATAAGTGAACAAAATAGAATTGATGTTTTAGTGAACAATGCAGGTTACGGACTATGGGGTGCCGTTGAAACTATCTCTATTGATGAAGCCAAAAGACAATTTGATGTAAATATTTTTGGGCTTGCGTACTTAACAAAAAAAGTAATCCCCTTAATGAGAAACCAAAAAAGCGGTAAAATAATAAACATGTCCTCCATGGGAGGAAAAGTATACACGCCTTTTGGAGCATGGTATCATGCAACAAAATATGCTCTCGAAGGATGGTCAGATTGCTTAAGAATTGAACTAAAAGATTTTGGAATTGATGTAATATTAATTGAACCTGGTGTTATAAAAACAGAATTTCAGGATGTTATGATGGATTCAACTGTAGAAAGATCAATTGGAACTCCTTATGAAAAGAAATTAAAAGCTCTAGAAAAAGCAACCCAGGAAATGTATGCTAGAGGTATTGGCTCTCCGCCCTCAACTGTAACCAAACTTATTATTAAAGCAATTAATAGTCATAATCCAAAAAGAAGGTATGTAGGTGGTCTTTTTGCAAAACCTATGCTTTTTATTAAAAAATGGTTTGGAGATAAAATGTATGAAAAAGCCATTATGAGTCAAATCAAAAAGGCTACAAAAGAATAAATGATAAATTGTTAGAATTAATCAAGAAAGACAGTCTTTTTTTCTTTTGCACTAGTTCTCGCTGCATCTAAAATTTCAACTACAACCAAATTATTTTCCAATGAATTTAAGTCGTAGTTTTTAAGTTTGATTTCATCTCTGACTAGTACAGTCAAAAATAAAAATGGATCATTATATGGGGCTGGCATTTCTTCAAGCTTCATTGTTGATTCACTAAATTCATCATAGCCCTCAGAGATTCTAATTCTTAAATCATTTCTGTTATCAGCATAAATTGCACCTTTTAAACCATAGATTTCCATGTCCTTTCTGGCTATTGGCCAATTCCATGAGGCTTGAATTACGGCGACAAGAGAATCATATTCTAATATTATAATTGATTCATCATTAACTTCTGGATTATTTTCAGCTTGAAGTTGTTTTGTAATGGCAGTTACACTCTTTGGTTTTTTACCATCCATTATCCATGTTAAAATATTAGCACCATAACAGCCAAAATCAAAATCAGCCCCTCCGCCATTCAGAACAGGGTCGGTTAACCATTCTAAAAATTCGTCATTAATTCCGATTTTTTTTGGCCCCTTGTGTCCGTAATGAAGCATTATTTTTCTTAAGTCTCCAATTGCATTTTCATTTCTGATTAATTCAAATGCCTTATGAGTCGTTGGATACCAGGTAGTTTCGTAATTAGTTATGAGATGAATGTTGTGTTTATTTGCAAGTTCTTGCATTTTGTTGGCATGATCAACACTCACAGCCATAGGTTTTTCTACCATCACATGAATTCCTTTCGGTGCAGCTTTTGTGACAACTTCAAGGTGTTCATATGTTGTTCCAAAAGAAGCTACAGCTTCAGGATTAATATTTTCTAACATTTGGTCCATAGAGTTATAAACTAAACCCAAAGAAAAATTAAAAGCTTTAGAATACCTTTTAGCTAAATCTAAATTGGGTTCAACTATCCCAATAATCTCTATATTCCCTTTATTATTACTGTCAAAAACCCATCCGACATGAGAGTGAGTTAATCCAATAACTCCAATCTTTAAAGGTGAATTTTTGTCTTGAGAAAATGAAAAAAACACAATAAAACATAATACACTAAAGATTATTGCTTTCAGTCTCATTAATTTTAATTTAAGTTTTTTATAAATGATATTGATTTGTTGTTAAACTCATTTGGTTGATCAATATTAACAACATGCCCTGAATTTTGAACCACACAAAGTTCTGCTGATTTATGTTCTTTTGAAATTTTCTCAATACTAGGCAAAAACATATAATCTTGACTTCCCATTAAATAAAGGGTTGGAATGTTTAGCTCGACCTGACGGAAAAACTTTAGTAAAGGGTTAATATCTGCAGTAAGTTTATACCATCTTATAAACTCTTTTTGGTAAAGTTTTTTGGCTTCCTCTACAAAAAGTAATCTTGACTTCTTATGATTTTTATTGGGCATTATGATATAAGCAAAAAGTCTGTACAGCCACAAATAAGGTATCATAGATTTAAAAACATTTCCAAATTTCATTAGAATTTGTGATCTAGTATTAAGCTTCATTATAGCTCCGGCCATCACCATGCTTTTTACTCTTTTTGGATGCATCTCGCCTAATTGTCTTATTAGGATTGTACCTAATGATATACCAACAAAATGAGAGGCTTTAATTTTTTCTTTGTTTAGTACTTCAATAATATCTTGGGTTACTGAATCAAAGGTGTATTTCTTTTTAAAAACATTAGAAAAATTTCTTTTAGATTTTCCATGTCCTCTAAGATCCAATAATAAAACATTAAAATATTTTGAAAAAGCACGAATTTGCTTAAACCAAATCGATGAACTTCCACCAGCCCCGTGAACAAAAGTCACCCATATTTTAGATGTTTTATGTAAATGCGTGGAATAGTGTATCATTAAAACTTAAAAATGGAAATGCAAATATAGTAATTCATCAGTCAAGCAAATCAAGTTTTGAAAGAGTGTCAATCAGAAAATCAGCATATCTAAGAAAACCAAGATCTGTAAAGTGAATAGCATCAACCGTGCCTTCATTATCAGAATCTATAATTTTTGGCGTTTCTATATAGTACAGGTTGTTATATCCAAGATCAATCATCTTGTTGAATTCAGATTTTAATGCATCGTCCATTGCCTTGCTATCTCTTTTAGAATTACTATTAAGGATTGATATTGGTGTTTTAAACAAGTCAATTAAAACTATTGCGGCTACAGGATTGTTCTTTCTTATTGTATTAACAAGAGGAATTGTTCTTTTAATTATGTTTTCTGGCGAAATCATATTTGGCAGACATTCAATTATGTAAAGTTTTGCATCAGCATTAGAAATTAATTCAGCTATTGGCTGTTCCA
>CATISV010000068.1 GCA_949541125.1 Flavobacterium sp. SCGC AAA160-P02 | reverse complement strand
TTTTTCTTCGATTATTTTGAGAAAACGAGGAAGAACAAATAAATTATGCTCTAAAGAAGACTTAAAAACACCAAGCCAATTTTGAAGTAAATTTTTAGAATTATAATTTTTGATATGCACAAAACCTTTTTCAATAAAATATTTCTTATCTAAAGATTTTGTTTTGGTAGGCTTACTTTTATGAATCGTTTTTATAATTAATTCTTCAGGGAGTTTAGAATAAAAAGTATTGAGCAAAGATTCTATTTTTGCAATATTAACAAAAAGATGTTTCATAAAACGTTCCACACCTTTTTCCTTTTGATTATTTCTGTAAGATAATTTTTGTGAAATCTTTAGTTGGTTTTCAATACTTAAAGTATCCCCTTTGCTATCATTATAAAGATGAATGAAAGCTCTAACGGTTAATAAAAATTTCCAAGCATTCTTTAATTCTTTTACCTCTTTGGAGGTGAAAATATTAATTTGAATTAAATCTTCTAACTTTAAAACATTGAACATAAAAATAGATACCCAGATAATTGTGTGTATATCGCGCAATCCACCAATGCCCTCTTTAATTTGAGGTTCTAAATTACTTTTAATTCCAAGGTAATAATCATGCCTTTCTACTAATTCGAGAAGTTTTTTTTCACTCAGTTTCAACGGATTTAATCTGCCAATTAGAATTTTAATGGAGCGAACAAATTCTCCATAATAATTTTCATCACCAACTAAATATCTAGACTCTGCGAATTTAGTAACTGTTTTGATATCTTTTCTAGAGTCAATAATTACTTGTTTTAGAGTTAAAAATGAAATCCCTACTTCAAGACCAACATCCCAAAGGTTATTATTTAAAGTAGTAATAAAATTTTTAATATTCTTATTTGATTTCTTATAAAGGAATAATAAATCAACATCACTTTTCGGTGATAGGTCATTTCTTCCATAGCCTCCAACGGCAATTAGTGCGAAGCCTTCAATAGAGTATTCTTGAATAATATTTTTGACTATATCACTTACTATATCGTCAACTAATTTTGTATGGTGATTATTAAATATGAAACCATCATTATTAGTAATTAAGCCATTAAATAATTTATCTCGTGCAATTTTATATTTCTTTTTAAGTTTTATCGCTTCGTTCATTTTTTAGATACTCTATTGAAAAAATAAAAATATCATACTCATTTAAAGATATAGAATTTGTTTTGATAAAATGTAACAATATGTAAGCAGAAATTAAGGCAAATCAATGTTCAATCTTAAAAGTAGTAAATTATCCTTATTTGGGGACACCAAAAATTTAGAAAAAGATATTGATGAGTTTGTTAACATCTTATCTGAAGTAGGACTTTCTTTTAAGTCTATTGTCAAAAGATATTTATCCCACTCTACTGATGAAAATTTTGAAGCTATGTTAGAAAAAGTAACTGAAATGGAAAGTAGGGCAGATACGATTACAAAACAAATAGAACATGCTTTGTATGAAGAGACTTTAATTCCCGATGCTAGAAGTGATGTACTTAGATTATTAGAGCACTTAGATGAATTGATTGGGATGTATCAAGGAAATTGCTACCACTTTTCAATTCAAAAACCAGATTTCCCAGAAGAATTTCATTCTGACTTGATAAGCTTAACTGAAACTGTTGTAGATTGTGTTGAGTCTTTATGCTTAACAGTTAGATCTTTTTTTAGGGATGTCAGTTCAGTGAGAGATAATGCACATAAAGTCACTTATCATGAGAAAGAGTCTGATATTAAATTTAGCTCTCTTGCAAGAAGGGTATTTAGTTCTAATTTAGAATTAGATCAAAAAATGCATTTAAGATATTTCGTTGAAAAGATTGATCGAATTAGCGATCAAGCTGAAGACATAGCAGACGAATTAATTATCTATTCAATTAAACGGTCTGTTTAATTACTAATTTATGGAATTAACTATTTTATTATTTTTATTTGGTGGATTGTTTTTAGGCTGGTCTCTTGGTGCTAATGATGCGGCTAATGTTTTTGGTACCGCGGTTGGAACTAGAATGGTTAATTTTAGAACAGCTGCAATTATTTGTAGTGTCTTCGTCATACTAGGGGCAGTTGTCAGTGGGTCAGGAACTACAGAGACAATTGGAAAGTTAGGTGCCATCAATGCACTTCCTGGCGCCTTCGCCTGCTGTGTTGCCGCCGGCTTCGCTGTTTACTTAATGACGAAATTTGGTCTTCCTGTTTCCACCACACAAGCAATAGTAGGTGCCATTATCGGATGGAATCTCTTTACAGGATCACAAACCGATACAGGAACTCTGATCACTATTCTTGCAACATGGATAATTTGTCCAATTTTGGCAGGTGTAATTGCGATAGGAATATTTGTAATGGTAAAAAAAATAATCTCTAAGTCGCGAATACATATATTAAGACTAGATGCCTACACTCGATTAGCTTTATTGCTTGCTGGCGCCTTTGGAGCGTATAGTTTAGGCGCTAATAATATAGCCAATGTGATGGGGGTGTTCGTAAACGTTTCCCCTTTTACAGACATAAATATTGCCAGTCTTTTTGTACTTACTTCAATTCAGCAATTATTCTTGCTGGGAGGTATTGCCATTGCGGTGGGTGTTTTTACCTACTCAAAAAAAGTAATGTTCACAGTTGGAAATGATTTACTAAAACTATCTCCTGTATCGGCATTTGTTGTAGTTTTATCACACTCTATAGTTTTATTTTTATTTGCATCACAAGGTATTAGTAGTTTTTTAATTTCTTTAAACTTACCGGCCTTGCCTTTAGTTCCTGTTTCTAGTTCGCAAGCTATTGTGGGAGGGGTAATAGGTATAGGACTTTTAAAAGGAGGAAAAGAAGTTAAATGGTCAGTAGCTGGAAAAATTTCAATTGGGTGGGTAGTGTTACCTTTACTAACAATGGCTATTGCAATGTTAATTTTATATATTTTAAAATACATGTTTAACTTGAGCGTAGTATTTTGATTTTGGTTGATTTAATTTTTTGTTAACGCTATGACTACTGTATCTGCAGTAGTTTTCCTATACAGCTCAAAAACTACTTTAGCATCTGTGGCAGTTCTAAATATGGATGATGCCGGTGATATAGCTCCTGCGGCAGCTATGGGTATGATGATATTCTATACTAATGCTGCCGTTCGTATTGTGTATGTGATTATTACAAAAAAGATTTTAGTTCGTTTCCAAAATTGGCGAAAAAAAACAACCTAAAATATTAATATTAAATATTTTGCTAACTCAGCATGTTCTTTTTACATATCGTTATTTTAATTTTGTTTTTTAATTGAATTCAGATTAATTTTTTGTATAAGGTCATAACCATATAGCTCATAAAATGAGGAGATTCGTATGGAACTGTCTTTCATATACGCCGTAATAGGTTTTTCATTAGCAGGGCTCTCTGTATTTGGAAATGATTCAATTCAAACGCTTGGAACTTTTATCGCTGCTAAAAAAAAGTGGTATAAGTGGTATGTTTTAGCAACAGCAGCTTCTCTTGTCCTTGTTGGCACTCTTACTTATGGCTGGGTTGCCTATGATGGAGATATCACTTTTGGTCGTTTGAATAAAATACCTTATATAGAAATCCAATGGTATCATGCCGTCGCCCCTCTTGTTTTAGTTATGCTAACTCGTGTTGGTATCCCAGTATCTACTACATTCCTAGTTTTGTCTGCTTTTGCTTCTACCGTAATTTTAGAAAAAGTCTTACTTAAAAGTATAGTTGGTTATGCCATTGCAGCCTCAGCTGCGTACGTTGTTTGGTTTGTAGTTTCAAAATACATAAATGAAAAAGACGATGAGATAACCGACCCAAAAAAACAGGCTTTCTGGAGAAATTCACAGTGGATTGCCTCAGGCTTTCTTTGGGCTACGTGGTTAATGCACGATGTTGCAAATATAGCAGTGTATTTACCAAGAAAAATAGATCCTATGCTCTTTATTCTTGTAATGCTTTATTTCGTTGGTCTTCTTTATTACATTTTTTGGAGAGAAGGAGGGCCAATTCAAAAAATTGTTTTAGAAAAAACAGGCACTAGATATGCAAGATCCTGCACAATTATAGATTTAGTTTACTGCGCTGTTCTTTATTTTTTTAAAGAATTGAACGATTTACCAATGTCAACCACATGGGTTTTTGTTGGACTGCTATGTGGAAGAGAACTGGCAATTGCCACTCACCATAAAACAAATCTTAGAAAGTATGTATTTCCAATTATAGGTAAAGACTTTTTAAAAATGATATTTGGATTAGCAATATCTGCAGGAATTGTTTTATCAATACACTACATAATTATTCCTAATGACTTGGTTTAAAAATAAATTTACTGCTTAATTAAACTATTTTTTTTTAGCTAATTTTTTTTTTAGGCGCCAACGTAAGTTACTTCTGACTATAAAGCCAACACAATTTTTTGAATTACATCTGCAAGGGTGATCTTCAAAATAATGCATATCATAACCATAGTCATAAGTAAGCTCTTCCCCTTTTTTGATATCTTTAATAGAATTTATCCAAATTTTACCTCTAATAATATCTGTCTCACAATTTGGATCACAGGAGTGATTAATATACTTTGCTAAATTCCATGACACTTTCCCATTAATGTCATATCTTTCATTTAATGTAAAAATATAGACAGCTCCTATCGTTCCTTTTTTTTGGTTCGCAGCAATATGAACATCAGCAATTTTATCTGACTGTGCTTTAGTAATTTTTAATCCTCGATATTCAATAATCCTTGACCCTTTTTCAATATCAGTTTTTGCAAAAAGACCAGAAGAATGGATCTTAGAATTTTTTCGAATATATAACTTTTGGTTAGATGGCATTTAATAAGTTTTTAAAAACAGAGCATATTGGCATACACTTATTAAAAGTAAACAATTGTTCTGGAATATTATGTTAATAATTAAATGATGAATTTATGATATATTTAACTCTTGAAGTTCAGTGATAATATCGAGAATTCTCAAAGTTGGATAATTGAAAATAGAGATTATTTAGAAATAAATTGGAATGATCAGGCAATATCTGAGCATCTTCAAAAAGAGAATAGTTTTAATTTTTGTCTATTAGATGATGATCATCCAATCGGTGTTTTAATCGGACATTTCCTTTATCAAGATCAAAATGTAAGTGAGTTTGAAATTTTACACATTGCGGTTTTGCCTGAATTTAGAAACCAAGGGTTGGGAAGAATGATCTTAGAAGAGCTTGAAAAACAACTCAAAAGTACTGGAAAATCAGTCAAAATCTTTCTTGAAGCGAGCGCAATTAATAAATTTGCTATTAAACTTTATGAAAAATTAGGCTATAAAGCCTACAATGAAAGAAAAAACTATTATGGGAGCAATCCTATAAACCCTTCTTCTTTGCAAGACGCAATACTGTTTGCAAAAAATCTTAATGCCAGAACCTAAAAATTTCTTTATTAAAACTTTCGGTTGTCAGATGAATGTCT
>CATISV010000067.1 GCA_949541125.1 Flavobacterium sp. SCGC AAA160-P02 | reverse complement strand
TGTGTTATAGCTAGAAGTAACGAAGCTAAATCACTTGGAATCCCTATGGGAGCTCCTGCATTTAAATACAAAGAAATTTTTCAGAAAAATAATGTCCAAATTTTTTCTTCCAATTTTACATTGTATGGAGACATGAGTAATCGGGTAATGTCCATTATAGCTAGACATGTACCAGATGTAGAAATATACAGCATTGACGAGGCATTTGTAAAATTTAGTGGATTCTCTGAAGATGAAGCTAATAAAAAATGTAAAGAAATAATAGAGACTATCATTAAGTGGACAGGTATACCCATATCAATAGGTCTGGCACCGACTAAATCACTCGCAAAAGTTGCTAATAGAATTGCTAAAAAAAACTCTACTAAAACAAATGGATTTTATTCAATTAGCAGTAACAAAAAACGATTAGAAGCTTTAAATAATATTCCTACTGGAGACATATGGGGAATTGGTTTTCAAAATGAAAAAAAATTATCAAGAATTAATGTCAAGACTGGAATGGACTTCATAAATCTTCCTGATAAATGGGTTAAAAAGAATATGAGCATCATAGGCCTTAAACTCAAAAAAGAACTCGAAGGCTTTCCTACTCTGGACATAGAAGAAGGAAAAGTGGATAAAAAGTCTATCGCTACAACTAGAAGTTTTGAATCTGAAATTTCCTCACTAGACGATTTAATTGAAAGGATTACTACATTCTCTGTGGTTGCGTCTAAAAAACTAAGAAGACAAAATAGTGAATGTAATATGGTTTGTGTCTTTATTCGAAGTAATCCTTTTAAGCAAGACAGTGAAAGATATCATTTTAGTTTAACAGGTTCACTTCCCTTCTCAACAAGTTCAAGTATTGAAATAAGTAAATTTGCTGTAAATCTTTTAAAGAAGATTTATTCTAAAAATAAACTTTATAAAAAAGCAGGTATAATATTGATGGGGCTATCTCCTCAGTCTAGTCACCAATTTAGCTTATTTGATAAAGACCTTGAAAAACAAAAAAAACTAATGAGAAGTATTGATAATATTGATGATAAATATGGGCTCTACAAAGTAAGACTTGCAAGCCAAGATCAGAAAAGAATATGGAAGATGAAAAGACAAAAACTTTCAAGGAACTATACAACTGAAATTGATGAAGTATTAATTGTTAGTTAGGATATGAAAAATAATATCAAAATATTTAAACCAAACGAGGACAGCTCCTTAAATAATTTATTCATTGAGGAGGGGATCTCTGCTGGTTTTCCTTCACCAGCAGGTGACTTTGAGGAATCCAGAATTAGTCTTGAAAAAGTTGTAGTTAAAAACAAGGAAGCTACATTTTATGCAAAGGTCTCTGGCGAGTCAATGAAAGATGCAGGCCTAGACGATGGAGATATTTTAGTAATAGATAGGAGTGAAGAATTAAAAAATAATAAGATTGCAGTATGCTATTTAAATGGAGATTTTACTGTTAAAAGAATAAAGATTGAAAAAGATCATGTATACCTAATACCGGAAAATAAAAAATATGATCCAATTAAGGTTACAGAAGAAAATGAGTTTATAGTTTGGGGTATTGTAACTTACGTAGTTAAGAAGGTTTAAAGCCTTTCATAAATACCCGCAATTCCCTGACCACCTCCAACACAAGCAGTTACCATTCCATACTTCTGATTTCTTCTTTTCATTTCATTTAATAACTGAATTGAAAGTTTTGCTCCAGTACAACCTAAGGGATGACCAAGAGCGATGGCGCCACCATTAACATTAACTGTGTCAGGATCAAGACCGCTTTCCTGAATTACAGCAAGTGCTTGAGCAGCAAAAGCCTCATTTAACTCAGTTTGTTCAATATCAGAAAGTTTTAAACCTGCTTGTTTTAATGCTTTTGGAATAGCTTCAACTGGACCAATTCCCAT
>CATISV010000066.1 GCA_949541125.1 Flavobacterium sp. SCGC AAA160-P02 | reverse complement strand
CCTCCGTTTTTTATGATTTCATCAGATACGTTTTTTGCACTTTCTAAATTGATGTCAGAAACGACTACTTTGGCTCCGTATTTTGCAAAGTGTAAAGCTGCTGCTTTTCCAATGCCAGAACCAGATCCTGTTATAATTACTACTTTATTATTTACTTCCATATTACTTACAAAATATTAATCCCTTTTTATCACTAATCAATAGAATTCGTTTGGATTGATTGAAACGCCAAATTACAACATAATTCAGCAGCTTTATCCAAGGTGGCAAAACGAGGGTCTGTTGTTAAACCTTTACTATATCGATAATATATTTGTTGTGCAATTACTGCTATTTTAAACAATCCAAATGCATAATAAAACACCATATTATCAATATCTATTTCTGATTTTTGTGCATACAAGCCCACAATTTCACTTCTTATAGGGTTGCCTTCAAAAATAGTTGGTGATGGAATTCCTTGCTTTACAAAATCATGATCTGAAGCTAAAGTCCAATATCCTAATGAAGTTCCGAGATCCATCAATGGGTCTCCAAGTGTCGCCATTTCCCAATCTAATACCGCATTAATCTCTTTCCAAGAATCATCACTAAAAACAACATTATCATATTTATAATCATTGTGAATTAGGCAGTGATTATAGATTTTTGGTTGGTTTTCTTGCATCCATTTCATTACCTTCTCTGCCGAAGAAACATTCTTTGTTGCTACTTTCATGTATTGCTTTCCCCAATTGGTTACTTGTCGTTCTACATAGCCTTGTGGCCTCCCTAAATCTGATAAGCCTACTGCATTATAATCTAGTTGATGTAATTCTATGAACGTATCTAACCAAGAATTGGCAATTGTTCTATAGGCATCAGTTGAGATTTTTCTTTCATAGGCTTCTTTATAATTAAGGATGATGCCTTCTACCTTTTCCATGACATAGAATTCACTTCCTAACACAGATGCATCAGTTGTATAAGCAAACATCTTAGGAACTTTTGAAAATACCCTCTGAATACCAGACTGAACCTTAAACTCTCGTCCCATATCATGTCCCCTCTTGATGGCACCTCTAGGGGGTTTACGTAAAACGAATTCTTTATTTTCTATGGATAATAAATACGTTAAATTGGAATATCCATGAGTATATTGTTTGACAAATAATTCACTTTTATTTGAATTAATCAAGTCTTTATTTTCTAAAAATTCTTTGAGTTTTAGCTCCGGTAGTTCCTCTCCTTTTCGAACTTGTTGATTTAGCATGTTTAGGTATTTCCATATTTACGAATGATGCTTTTTCCTAACTGATACATATGAACTTCGTCTGGTCCATCTGCAAGGCGTAACATTCTTGCAATAGCAAAATAATGTGCCAATTGTGTATCGGGTCCGAGTCCTTTTCCTCCCAATACTTGCATAGCTCTATCGATTATTTTAAGTGCCATATTGGGAGCTACAATCTTTATCATACCAATTAAGTCTTTGGCTTCTTTATTCCCCTGCTTATCCATTTTATCAGCAGCTGAAAGTGTTAATAAGCGAGCTTGTTCTAATTCGCATTGTGAGATAGCAATCTCTTGACGAATACTACTAAAATCGTGAAATTTCTTTCCAAAAGCTTCCCGCTCTAGGGTCCTTTTAGCCATGATTTCAAGAGCATACTGAGCCATTCCTACCAAACGCATACAATGGTGTATTCTTCCTGGACCTAAACGTCCTTGGGCAATTTCAAAACCTCTTCCTTCTCCTAAAATTAAATTCTCTTTCGGAACGCGAACATTCTTTAATACAATTTCTGCATGACCCTCTGGAGAATCATAGAATCCTAATACTGATAAAGGTCGAATGATTTCTAATCCTGGCGTTTCTAAAGGAACCAACAGCATACTTTGTTGCTGATGTCTATGGGCAGTAGGATTTGTTTTCCCCATAACAATGGCAATATTACAATGAGGATCCATTCCACCACTAGACCACCATTTCCTTCCATTGATAACATATTCATCACCTTCTAAAACAATCGAAGTTTCTATATTCGTAGCATCTGAAGAGGCTACTTGTGGTTCTGTCATCAAAAAAGCAGAACGAATTTCACCATTCATAAGAGGTTTTAACCAGCGCTCTTTTTGTGCTTCACTTCCATATTTTGCTAAAACTTCCATATTTCCTGTATCTGGTGCACTACAGTTAAAAATTTCCGAGATCCAAATACGTTTTCCCATAATCTCAGCTAAAGGTGCATACTCTAGATTGGTTAACCCTGGACTTAAGTCACCATAATCTTTGGGAAGAAATAAATTCCACAATCCTGCTTTTTTGGCTTTTTGTTTGAGCTCTTCTGTTTTTGACCAACGTTTCCATAAGTTTGCTGGATTACGATGAAAATCGTGAAACTCAGCTTCTATAGGAATAATATGTTCTTCAATAAAAGCATTGAGTTTTTCTTGAATGTCTTTTGATTGTTGTGAATATTCGAAGTTCATAAATTGATTTCGTTTTTAACCAGCTATCATATAGCCTCCGTCTGCAGTATAGACTCCTCCAGTCATATAGGATCCTGCTTCGGATGCCAACAAGCAAGCAATTCCTATCATTTCTTCCGGTTGCCCCATACGACTGCTAGGAATTGTTGTTTCTACTTTATTCAATAGTTTTTCATTGGTCCATAGTGCTGCACTAAATTTTGTTTGAATCAATCCTGGACAAATTGCATTGGCTCTAATTCCGAAATGACCCCATTCTTTTGCTTGGTTTTTTGTCAGCATTAAAATGGCAGCTTTACTAGTACTATATAGGCCTAATCCAAGACCTGGAGTTAGGGCCTCTACAGAAGCGATATTGATAATACTTCCTTTTTTATGGTGACGCATATGAGGTAATACTAAATTGGACAATGCCCAAGGTGCTTTAACATTTACATCCATAATTTTATCAAAAATAGCAGGTTCAACATCTTCAATAGGCCCAAAGACTGGATTAATTGCGGCATTATTCACTAAAATATCAATACGCCTTAGTTGTCGTATCGTTTCATCAACCAAAGCTTTCCTTTGATCTTCTTTACCAATATGACAGGCAATTCCGATGGCTTTTAATCCATTATCTTTAAATTCTTTTACAACATCATTACACGCTTCTTGATTTCTGCTACTAATCACAACATGAGCCCCTTGTTCTGCCAATCCCTTGGCGATAGCTTTCCCGATTCCTTTGCTAGAACCGGTGATAATAGCAACTTTACCCTCTAAATTAAATTGTTTATTTGCATTCATTACATAATCGGTTCTGTATCTTTCTTTATGGTAATTGAATCCGTATTCATTAAGATTTCTGCTAAGCCCGATGTTTTTGGTAATTCATAGGTAAAGAAATATCTCATAGTATGAATTTTACTTTGATAAAATTCTTTTGAATAGTTACCACCATGTATAAGGGCGTTTTTTGCATTCACTCCAATGTCTAACCAGGTCCAACTTACAAGAATTAAACTTAAAAACTCCATAAATATGGACGCATCTGCTAAATATCGTTCGTAGTCTCCTTTAAGAGCATGCGGCATTAAATGTCCTATTACTTTTTGAGTTAATTGTAATTTTACTTCCAAGGATTTGGCATAAGGCTTTAATTCATCTAAGGATGAAGCATCTTGAATTGTTTTTATGATTTCTGCAGAAAGTAACTGCAATGCTTTTCCGTTACTCATGGGAACTTTTCTTCCCAATAAATCTTGAGATTGTATTCCTGTTGTTCCTTCATAAATAGAGGATATTCGAATATCTCTGTAGTATTGTTGTAAAGTAAAATCTGCACAAAATCCATAACCCCCAAGAACTTGCAAACCATTGTTTACAGCGACAATTCCTGCCTCAGATGGATATGTTTTTACAATGGGTATAATCATTTCCAACAATAAATTATATTTCTCTTTCTCTTCGGGGGATGTTGCCGTTGCGATGATATCGTAATATTTTGATGCCAAAAGAACTAAACTAAGAGACCCTTCTACCACAGACTTCTGCATCAATAACATTCTTCTAACATCTGGATGCTCTATGATAAGTGCTTGTTTTTCTGCTGGATTTTTCTTTCCATCAGCTGATAATTTTCTTCCTTGTGGACGTTCATTTGCATATTGTAAGGATGCTTGATAAGCTGCAGAGGCAAT
>CATISV010000065.1 GCA_949541125.1 Flavobacterium sp. SCGC AAA160-P02 | reverse complement strand
TATCAAAGAGCAATGCCTAATATTTGTGGAGCCTGCGGAAGTAATCAATTAGACACAAAAGGTTTTGGAACAGAGCAGATAGAACTTGAGTTAAAAACATTGTATCCAAATCATAATATCGGACGCATGGATTTAGATACAACTAGAGGAAAGTATGGATATCAAAAAATCATTCGTGCGTTTGAAGCTCGTGAGATTGATATTTTAGTAGGAACACAAATGCTGGCTAAAGGCTTAGATTTTGACAATGTTTCATTGGTTGGAATTCTTAATGCTGATATGATGCTAAATTTTCCTGATTTTAGGGCACATGAAAGAGCTTATCAATTAATGGTACAAGTATCGGGTAGGGCAGGGCGTTTTAAAAAACAAGGAAAAGTACTTATACAGACTTACAATCCGTATCATCAGATTTTACAACAGGTTTCCTCTACTGATTATATATCGATGTACAAAGAACAATTACAAGATCGTTGGCAATATCATTATCCACCCTATTATCGATTGATAAAGTTTACTCTTAAGCATAAGGATTATCAAAGGGTTGATACTGGAATTATTTGGTTAGCTAAGGCACTACAAAATATTTTTGGAGAGCAGGTTTTAGGCCCCTCAGTTCCTTCTGTATCGAGAATCCGTAATCAATATATAAAAAATATACTCCTAAAAATTCCACCAAAACAATCTTTAAATAAAACAAAAAAACAGATTGACAAAATTAAAAACACATTTCAGGCAGTTGCTGATTTTAGACCGATACGTTTTATTATTGATATTGATCATCAGTAAACTTCTACATTTTTTTGAATTTTACAACTATACAATCTTGTTTCTGTGGGTTTCGCAAATGTGCTAATTTCTCTAATCATAATATGTATTGATAAAACAAAAAAAGTCATTATATTTGCAGCCTTAAATTATAAACAATAATTAATAACTATTATGAATCATTACGAAACTGTTTTCATTTTGAATCCCGTTTTATCTGATACTCAGATAAAGGAAACAGTACAAAAGTTTGAGGACTATTTGGTTTCTAAAGGTGCCGAAATGATTTCCAAAGAGGATTGGGGCTTGAAAAAATTAGCATATCCAATCCAAAAGAAAAAAAGTGGTTTTTATCATTTACTTGATTTTAAAGTATCTGGTGAAGAGATTTCATCCTTCGAATTAGAATTTAGAAGAGATGATAGTGTTATGCGTTATCTAACAGTAAGATTAGACAAACACGCTGAAGCTTGGGCTGAAAAAAGAAGAGGACGTGTTAAATCTGCAAATAAATAAGAAATGGTAACATCTATAGATCAACAAGCAAAAGGAAACAAGCAAGGAGAAGTAAGATACTTAACTCCGCTTGATATAGAAACTAAAAAAGAAGCAAAGTATTGCCGTTTTAAAAAGAATGGTATAAAGTACATCGACTATAAAGATGCAGACTTCTTAATGTATTTGGTGAACGAACAAGGTAAAATTTTACCTAGACGTTTAACAGGAACATCATTAAAATATCAACGTAAAGTTGCTCAAGCTATTAAAAGAGCTCGTCATTTAGCTTTAATGCCTTATGTTGGAGATATGTTGAAATAATTAAAGAAGTAGAAAATTATGGAATTGATTTTAAAACAAGACGTAGAAAATTTAGGGTTTAAAGATGATGTTGTAACAGTTAAGAACGGATATGGTAGAAATTACCTAATTCCTCAAGGACATGCAATTTTAGCGACTTCCTCTGCGAAGAAAGTGTTGGCTGAAACCCTAAAACAAAGAGCTTATAAAGAAGCTAAATTAATTAAAGAAGCAACTAAAATTGCTGAAAAAATTAAAGAATTAGATATTAAGATTTCTGCTAAGGCAGGTACAGGTGATAAATTATTCGGATCTGTAAACAATATTAACCTAGCAGATGCAATTTCTAAATCTGGAATTGAGATTGACAAGAAATTTATAAAAGTTGTAGGAGGGTCTGTAAAAAGATTAGGCAAGTATAATGCTAGTGTTAGATTACACAGAGAAGTATTTGCTGATATTAATTTTGAGGTAATACCTGAAAAAATTAAATAAGATCATTAGCTGTTATCGATTTAAAAAACCTTAGTTTTACTAAGGTTTTTTTATTGATTGAAATAATCACCTTAAATAATAGGGTGAAATAAAGTCTCTCTTTATTTAGTCTATTTTTTTCATTTGCTTTAAAAATTAATAACCAAACTGAATATTTTAAATATTAAACGATGATCTTTTCATTGCTTAAAAAGGCATTTTTTAACAAAGATGAAATATAGAAAACTCACTAAAGAACAATTTGAATCCTTAGATAAAGAATTTGCTCAGTTTTTAGCTACCCAAAAGATTGATGTTAATCAATGGACCAAAATACAAGAAAATAATCCTGAGTTGGTTGAAGAAGAACTTAGTTTGTTTAGTGATTTAGTATGGGAAGATGTATTGAATAAGGTTGATTACTTAGAACATTTTTCTAGCAATTGTATTAATTTGTTTCAGACAGATCAGGAGTATATTTCTAGAATTGTAATTAAAATTAATAAGAAAATTGATTTATTTAATCAACAAGATTATCAGTGGTTATTAAAAAATACAAATAGTAATTCTATAGATTATTTTAAAGGAACAAAAAAATATCAAAAAGATAGAAATAAGGAAATTTTTGATTTAATCGAGAAAGGAAGTCAGATTTCAAAAGGAGAATTATTTGACTATTTTAATAAATTAACTTCTTAAGTAATTCTTCAGTACCTTTAATAGCTCCATTTTCTATAATTTCAAGATATGGATTTTGTATACTGTTTATATTTGGTTTTGGATCGATAAAATAGATTGGGACATTAGTTTTAACATAATCAATTAATCCTGCTGCAGGATATACTTGCATTGAAGTACCTATAATAATTAATATATCTGCTTTTTTAACAATGTCAATTGCCTTATTAATCGTAGGAACCGACTCACCAAACCATACAATATGAGGTCTTAATTGGGAATTTTTTTCACAGGTATCCCCTAACTCCAAATCTTCTTCCCAATAATAAACTAAGCTTGAATCAGAGGTGCTTCTTACTTTTCTTAGTTCACCATGTAAATGTATCACGTTTTTGCTCCCTGCTCTTTCATGTAAGTCATCTACATTTTGAGTGATAACTGTTACCTGATAATATTTCTCTAATTTAACTAAATTAAAATGCCCCTTGTTAGGAGAAACTTCTTTTAATTGTTTGCGACGTTTATTGTAAAAGTCTAATACTAATTCAGGGTTGTTTTTGTATCCCTCTGGTGAAGCAACTTTCATTATATCATGTCCTTCCCATAATCCATCGGCATCCCTAAAAGTATTTATTCCACTTTCAGCACTCATCCCTGCGCCAGTAAGAACGACTAATTCCTTCATGATTAAAATTATAAATTCTAATATTATATATGATTATATATAGAATTATGTAATAACAAAATTATTTTACTGAAATAGAATCAATAGTTGCAAAAGAATCACAACGAATAACCAAAAATTCCATTTTTTTTTCTTTGTAATATCCTGATACAGCGTATTCAGGACATGGTTTTTTATGTTGATTACTTTTACCAAAATCGACATCTCCATTAGAGAGGATAAAAAGAACTGCTGTAGAATCTATCATTGAATTCTTCATAGAAACATAAGTATCCTCAGAAAAAATTAGTTTTTTTGTTCGAATACTCTTTAAAGTTCTTGCATCCATTCCATAATCAAAAGATACATTTTTTCCTTTCCAAATAAAATATACAATAATACTTCCAAGAGAGAAACCTATAAAGTAAAAAACAAATCTTTTTAATAAAATCATTAGAAATTAATTAAATTTAATTAATTAAATTATTAATAAATTAATATCACTATGGGGGATTTCAAACCATTCGGAAACTGTTTTATTTGTTAAAATACCATGATAAAAATATATTCCGTTTCTAAGACTTTTGTCAAATCTAGCGGCATTTTCAAAACCACCCTCTTCAGCTATATTAAGTAAGTAAGGTGTGAACATATTACTAATGGCAAATGAAGCTGTTCTGGCATATCTAGATGGGATATTTGGGACACAATAGTGTATAACCCCATGTTTTTCATAGGTTGATTTAGAATGTGTGGTAACTTTTGAAGTTTCAAAACATCCACCTCTATCAATACTCACATCAACGATAATAGCTCCATCTTTCATCGATTCAACCATTGGTTCTGAAACAATCACAGGGGAACGATTTTTACCTCTAATGGCTCCGATGACGATATCACATCTTTTAAGTGATTTTAATAATGTTTTTGGTTGAATGGTAGAGGTGTAAATAGGAGTTTTTAAAGAATGTTGAAGTTCTCTTAATTTAGTAATTGAATTATCAAAAACTTTTACTCTAGCACCCAGGCCTAAAGAAGCCTTTGCTGCAAATTCACCAACTGTTCCAGCACCTAAAATAACAACATCAGTAGGAGGGACACCACCAATATTTCCCATAAGTAATCCATTTCCTTTATTTAAATTACTCATTAATTCAGCAGCAATTAAAACACTTGCGGTTCCTGCAATCTCGCTTAATGATTTTAAAACAGGGTAAACACC
>CATISV010000064.1 GCA_949541125.1 Flavobacterium sp. SCGC AAA160-P02 | reverse complement strand
GTGATTTCTCCTCTCCTATTGCTGCATTATTTCAGCCTGTGGATTTTTTATATAAGCTTTTTGGAAAAAAACCTAAACAACTTAAAAAACTTCAAAAAATTAAAAAAGAAGACAATTTAAGAAAGATTATGGCGGGTAAATTTGATAGAGAGGTTATGATGGAGTATTTAGAAATGGATAGGAATGACTTATTAAAATTAATTTCTGACTGTAATTATTCTGAATACTTTGTTAAAAATGCAAGTGATTTACAAATGATAGAAGCAGTTTTAGATTGTTATGAAAATTATAAAGCGCTAAAAAAAGGAAAAATAGAAAGAAGTAGATTGCCTGACAGAAAAGGAAACTAAAAAGCCAAAGTTCTTTTATAAACCCTGGCTTTATTATTATAAATAACAAGTGATACTCAATCAAAATCTCCTTACATCATCAAAAGTTTTGTGTTTAGTTTTCAGTTATAGAGAAAATAAACTGTTTATTGATTTCCTAAAATAATTGGCATACCACTTTCACCTGAACCAATAATTACCACCTTACTGTTATCTGATTGGGACAACTTGATTGTCGCTTCTATTCCTTTATCTTGGAGAATTCTATCATTAAGAGAAGCACTTAAAATTCTATTGGCATCGGCTTTACCTTGAGCTTCAATAATTTGTTTTTCAGCTTCTTTTTTAGCTGTTACCAATCTAAACTCATATTCAAGAGATTCTTGTTCTTGTTTTAATTTACGTTCTATTGCTGTTTTGATAGTAGGTGGAAGTGTTACATCTCTAACTAATACCGCATTTAATTGAATGTATTGAGGTTCTAAAATCTTTTTCGTTTCTTCAAATATTTCGGTCTGTATCGCGTCTCTTTTCGTAGAATACAGTTGTTCAGGTGTATAACGCCCTACGACACTTCTTGTTGCCGATCTAATTGCTGGAATAATCACATACTCCTCATAAGACTCCCCTCTTGTTTGATGAAGTAAAGCAACAGTTGCTGTCGATGCTTGGTACAATACGGAAGCATCTAATTTAATTTCTAATCCATTAGAGGATAGGACAGACATTTTTTCTTCAAATAATTCTTGTTGCCTTACATTGTATTTAAATACTTTATTCCAAGGCATTACAAGATTAAAACCTTCATCCAGAGGAGGTTGATCTGTTTCGACCCCTCCAAACCATTTATATAAAACACCTCGTTCTCCAGATCCAATTGTGACTGCTGATTTAGAAACTAATACTATTATTCCTAATATTATGACAACTGCGAAGAGTGGTCCTTTTGGAAATTTAAATTCTACTTGATTATTTGCCATTTTCTTATTTTTTAATTTTACAAATTTACAATTTAAAAGTTCTTTTTTGTGGGCTTTTATGAAAATTCATCTCATTTTTTTAATTAATTATTATTTTTAGTAGGATAGAAAGACTTATTTTTAGATTGTTATATTTTTCCATAATATTTTCTGATAAACCATTCCATTGACAATAAACTAATAATCAAGAACATTATCCATTGCCAATTAATGAGTTTATCGGTGCTATCTATTGATTTTTGAAGAGTTAAAAATCTTTGATTCGTCAATAATCCATCAATAAGTTGTTTATATTGATTTTCAAAATAAAGCTTGCCACTTGTTTTATCTGCCAACTTTTCTAATTTTTCTTTGTTGGCTACTCTAAACTGTTCTTCAACCTTAAATTCGTTGATTTTAAAAATCCCTTTTTTAGAAATATTTTGATTTTCTACACTCACATTATATTCATATTCTCCCGATTCTAAAGAACTCAGTTCTAATTGATATGAATTATCTTTTAATACAAAAGGATATATATATTTTTCTTTTGTGTTTGTATTTAAAACTGAACAAAATAAAGTGGCTCTGTCATCAAACTGATAATTATTATCAACATAAAAAGCTCCAATTTTAATACTGGAATTTGCGTTATACATTGTTTCAATATCAACATCTAATCGATTTCTAATTTTTTTGGTGGAAATATATTGTATAAGATTTCCAATAAATTCATCAAAAGACTGAAATGATCCATTATATAAGTAACTCGCTGATCTCCATTTCCACAAACCTTCTCCAAATAAAAATGCCTTTTTTTGATTATCATCTAAAGCAGTAATTAATAAAGGTTCTTGTGTAGAAAATCCATTAATTTTTTGAAATAATAGTGTTTGATGAGGAATTGATATTGTTGTACTACCAAATTGATCAACAAGAGGGGGGAAATTATCAAATCCAATATCTTTTTGGTGAAAATTTAAGTAATTAGGATTCATTTTGGTCGAATACTCCTCTATTTGATTAATGTATTTTTTTTCAAATCCTAAACCTTGTCTATTTAGAAAAGACCAATCTGTTTTTGAACCTGTAACAAGAAAATATGGAATTTTATTACGATTAATTTCATTAATTAAATATTTAAATTTATTGTTAGGTTGATATAATATAACTAACTGATAACCATTAATTTGTATTTTTTTATTATTTATTATTTTTATACTTACATTTCGTTGCTTATCACTTTCAATAGATTTTTTTAACGTTCCTATATCTGGATGATAAATTGAACTCACAAGTAGAATCTTGGATTGTTTATCGAGAACCTCTATTGAGAAGTTTTTACTATTATTATTCGTATTCTTTTCATTATCTACATATTGAATATGAGCCTTATAGGTATTTAAACCCTTACTAGTTGCTTTAATATTTGCCAGAAACGATAAAGAATTTTCTTCTTTACTAAAATTAATATACTTGCTAAAAATAATTTTGCCTCTATTTTCTATAGTAAATCTAAGTTTAACTGAACGATTCCCTGTATATTGTAAAAAAGTTTCTACAGGAAATTGATTATTAATAAAACTATATCTGTTATGGTTTAATTGGCTAATTGCGACATCTTCATATTGAGTTGTATCTCCAATAACAATAGGATATACAGGGGTTTTAATATTTGTATATTCATACGTATTTCCTAAAGTTTGGTTTCCATCTGTTAGTAATACAATAGCATGATTGCCGATATTACTTATATTATTGATCTTTTGTAATGGCTTTAATATATTAGTTTGACTTTCGTCAAACCTAAGACTATCGTTTAATTGTAATTGGTTTCCAAATGAATAATAACTAACATCAAACTTATTAGTAAAGTCTTTATCCTTTTTAAAATGATCCACAATGGATTTCACTAAAGTATCTTTTTTTAAAAATAATATGGAGGAGGAATTATCGGCCAAAACAGAAAGTGAAGGTTTTTGATTAATTATTTCTGTCTTTGATATATCTGGGTTGATCAAAAGCAAAAACAACAAGAAAAAAACAAGCATTCGTATGATACTTAGAAAAAAAGTGATTTTTGTGATGTTTTTAACCTTATAATAGTATTGATAATAAGCAATAAAAGCACTTATTAGTAATGAAATAATAATCAATAATAGGGTTACTGTATCCAAAAAAAATAATTTAAGTGAAAGATAAAGAGAAGATCTTTAAAAAAGAAAAACCTAGACTGGAAATACGTCTAGGTTATCAATCATTTTGAATCTTTTTTATTTTTTAAGTCTACATGCCACCATCTACACTTAGTGTTTGACCTGTGATATAGCTACTCATATCAGAGGCTAAAAATACACAAGCATTGGCAATATCCTTTGGGCTCCCTCCTCTTTTTAATGGAATTGAATCTCTCCACCCTTGCACAACAGCTTCGTCTAAATTAGCAGTCATCTCTGTTTCAATAAATCCAGGAGCAATGACATTACTTCGTATATTTCTGGAACCTAACTCTAAAGCTACGGACTTAGAGAAGCCAACGATTCCAGCTTTTGAAGCAGCATAATTGGTCTGCCCAGCATTTCCTTTTAATCCTACCACGGAACTCATATTGATAATGGATCCTGCTCGTTGTTTCATCATAGGTCTTATAACTGCTTTGGTTAAATTGAAAACTGATTTTAAGTTCACTTCTATGACTTGATCAAAATCTTCTTCAGAAATTCTCATCAATAAATTGTCTTTGGTAATTCCTGCATTATTTACCAAAATATCTATTGTTCCAAATTC
>CATISV010000063.1 GCA_949541125.1 Flavobacterium sp. SCGC AAA160-P02 | reverse complement strand
GAAAAGATCGATAAAATCAAACATATCAATTTAAGTATTGATAGCTTGCAAAAAGAAAAGTTTTATCAAATTACAAGAAGAGATGTATTCCCAAAAGTGTATAAAACTTTTGAAGCACTTGAAAAAAGTAGTTTGAATTTAAAACTTAACGTGGTTGTTCAAGCAGGACTCAACACAGATGAAATTATTGATTTTGTAGCCTTGACAAAAGAAAAAAATGTAGCCATTCGATTTATTGAAGAAATGCCATTCAACGGAAAAGGTCAAAGAGATGTACAAGAAAACTGGAATTATAATCGCATTTTACAATTGATAAAAACTCAGTTTGAAGTACATCCAATAATCTCAGAAAAATCATCAACATCGCGTAATTTTAGTGTTCATGGGCACAAAGGAACCGTTGGAATTATTCCAGCTTTTACCAGAACTATTTGTAATGATTGCAACAGAATAAGAATTACACCGATTGGAACATTTAAAAACTGTTTATTTGATGATGGAGTTTTTAATATTAGAGATTTTTTGAGAAAAGGAGCTAGTAATGAAGACTTAAAAGAATTGTTTTTGTCAATGGTAAAAGAAAAACCCAAAAACGGTTTTGTTTCTGAAGCCAATCGAAAACAAGCTAGAGTTACAGAAAGTATGTCAACCATAGGAGGATAACATGATCACAGTTCAAGAAGCGTTAAAAATTATTTTAAACAATTCTCAAACCTTTGGTGTTGAAGAAATTCCATTTTTAGAATCTGTTGGTAGAGTGTTAAAAGAGAATATCATAGCAGACAGAGATTTCCCACCATTTAATAGAGTTTCTATGGATGGAATCGCAATTAACCATCGATATTTTAAGCAAGGGATTCGAGATTTTACTATTGAAGGCATACAGGCAGCAGGGGCGGAAAACAAAACAATGAATAATCCTTCTAATTGTATGGAAGTAATGACTGGAGCAGTATTACCAATAAATACTGATACTGTTATTCGTTATGAAGATGTGAACATTAAAAATGGAATTGCTACGATTACAGAAGACAAATTAGAATTAGGTAAAAATATTCATTCCCAAGGAAAAGATCAGCGCCAGGGAGATGTCCTTATCGAAAAAAACAAAATTATTTCTGCAGCCGAAATAGGAGTTATTGCGAGTGTTGGAAAAACATTAGTAAAAGTTAGTGTTCCTCCAAAAGTTATGATAGTTTCTACTGGTGATGAATTGGTTGAAGTACATGAAACCCCATCGTCTCACCAAATCAGAAGAAGCAATGTTTTCACTCTGGTCTCACTACTACAAAAACTAAATATTAGGGCTGATATATCTCATATAACAGATAAAAAAGAATTATTAAATGAAAAAATCGCTTACTTTTTTAAAGAGTATGATGTCTTATTGTTTAGTGGTGCCGTAAGCAAAGGAAAGTTTGATTTCCTTCCTGAAGTATTAGATGAATTGGGAGTTAATAAATTATTTCATAGAGTAGCTCAACGACCTGGCAAACCCTTTTGGTATGGTGTTAAGGATAACAAATCTGTGTTTGCATTTCCAGGGAATCCAATTTCAACCTATGTAAATTGTTTGGTGTATTTTTATCCATGGTTTGCAGATTCAATAGGGCTTGAATTGAAAAAAGAAACAGTAATATTAGGAGAGGATTTCTCTTTTAAACCAGATTTGACCTATTTTTTACAAGTTAAAGTAGAAAATATAGACGGCAACAAAATCGCATTTCCTGTCAAAGGGAATGGTTCAGGAGATTTGGTAAGTTTGGTACGAGCAGATGGGTTTATTCAGTTACCAAAAGAAAAAACAACCTTCAAAAAAGGAGAAATATTAATATTTATTCGATATAGATAATGGATAAATTTTCGCATATAAACAAAAAAAATCAGCCCAAAATGGTGGACGTCTCAGGAAAACAGATAATGAAAAGGTCTGCGATTGCAAGAGCCAAAATGTTTTTAGGGAAAGAAGT
>CATISV010000062.1 GCA_949541125.1 Flavobacterium sp. SCGC AAA160-P02 | reverse complement strand
CCAATATTTCCCATAAGTAATCCATTTCCTTTATTTAAATTACTCATTAATTCAGCAGCAATTAAAACACTTGCGGTTCCTGCAATCTCGCTTAATGATTTTAAAACAGGGTAAACACCTTTATCATCCTTAATAAAATCAAAAGCAATTGCCGTAATTTTCTTGGTAGCCAAGGTTTCAAAAAACTTTTTTGTTTGAGTTTTCAGTTGAAGTGCAGAAATTAAAATACTTTGGGGATTCATCATTTCAATTTCTTTGATCGTAGGAGGTTCTACTTTTAAAACAATATGACAAGCGAATGCCTCTTTTACATCTATCGAGATTTTAGCACCTGCTTCAGAATATTCTCCATCTGAATAATTAGATCCGTTGCCAGCTCCAGTTTCTACAACAACTCGATGTCCATGTGCCGTAAGTGCAGCAACAGCATCTGGAGTTAGGCATACACGCTTTTCTTCAAAGTGGGTTTCTTTCGGTAAACCAATAAAAAATTCACTTTTTTGTTTTTTTATTTCAAGCATTTCTGCTTGTGGAATTAATTCTTCTTTGCTAAATGGAGAGAATGAACTCATATAGATTTTTTAAGTTGAATATTTCGTCGTCCATCACTTAATTTTGTCAAGTGAATCTCAGTTGCCATTAAAGGTAGTAAATTTTCAATATTTTCTGGCCATTCAATAAAAAACCATGCCTCAGAGTAAAAATAACTTTCTATACCTATATCATATGCTTCCTGTTCATCCTTTAATCTATAAAAATCAAAATGATAAATGGTTTGATTAGTAGTAGTTTTATATTCATTAACTATAGAAAAAGTGGGCGAGTTGGTAACATCAACTGTACCAAGTATTTTACATATTTCTTTAATCAAGGTTGTTTTTCCAATTCCCATTTCACCATAAAATAAGAATGTTTTATTATTAGACAACTGGATTATTTCTTTTGCAATAGAATTTAAATCTGATAAAGAGTAGTTCTTGTTCATGATATAATATAAAAAACAACCATTATTTAGGACTATAAACCGCACAAGGAATGATCATTTCCTCTAGAGAAATTCCTCCATGTTGATACGTATTTTTGTAATAATTCACAAAATGATTATAGTTATTCGGATATGCAAAAAACAAATCTTCCTTAGCAAAAATAAAAGGGCTATTAAAGCTAATACTAGGCAAGAATATATCCTTTGGGTTATTAATAGCGAAGACGTCTTTTTCTATAAAAGAAAGACTTTTTCCTGTTTTATACCTAAGATTAGAGCTTATGTTTTTATCTCCAATTACTTTCGTTGGATTTTTACAGTTTATCGTCCCATGGTCTGTCGTAATAATCATTTTTTGCCCCAATTGTTGAGCTTTTTGAATAACGTCAAATAAAGGTGAATTTTTAAACCAACTCATGGTTAAAGATCTATAAGCTTTGTCATCTCCAGCTAGCTCCTTTATTACCTCCATTTCTGTTTTAGAATGTGACAAAATATCAACAAAATTGTAAACTAATACAGTTAGATTATTCTGTCTAGTTCCATTATAATTAATCGCTAAATCTTTCCCATCTTTTAAAGAAGTGATTTTATAATACTCATGCTTTATAGAAAGATTAAGACGTTTTATTTGATCGTTTAAAAATTCATTCTCAAACATATTTTTACCACCTGAATCCGTATCATTTTTCCAAAAGTTTGGATGTCTTTTTTCCATTTCAGATGGCATTAAACCAGAAAAAATAGCATTTCTAGCATATTGAGTTGCGGTAGGGAGTATGCTGTAATATGAATATTCTTCTTCTTTCTTAAAATGATTATTTATTAGAGGCTCAATCATTCGATATTGATCATATCTTAAATTATCAATCACAATCCATAAAACACCATTGTTATAATCTAAATTGGGAACAATATAGTCTTTAAATAATGTGTGAGAAAATGTAGGTTTATCATCATAATTACTCAATAAATCTTTGTAATTATTTTTTATAAATTTAAAAAACAATTTATTCGCTTCAGATTTCTGACTTTCCAGAATTTCTATCATGCCCGAATCATTAATGCTTTCTAATTCAAGTTCCCAATGAATTAATTTTTTATATAAATCAGACCATTCTTGGTATGAATTTACAGACATTAAATCCATGGAAATTTTGCTAAATTCTTGTTGATATTTAGAGGTGGTTTTTTCTGATATTAATCTAGAGTGGTCTAAATTCTTTTTTATGCTTAAAAGAATTTGTTTTGGATTTACTGGTTTGATTAAATAATCAGCAATTTTTGAACCAATAGCTTCCTCCATAATATATTCTTCTTCACTTTTTGTTATCATTACTACAGGTAAATTAGATGAAATTTGTTTGATTGCCGATAAGGTTTCTAAACCATTCATTCCTGGCATATTCTCATCTAAAAAAACAATATCAAAGTTATTTTCTTTTACTAAATATATTGCATCCGTTCCATTGGTACATGTTGTTACTACATATTTTTTTTGTTCAAGAAAAAGAATATGCGGTTTTAATAAATCAATTTCATCATCAACCCATAAAATTTGAATATCTATCATACTTACTGATCATTTCTTTAATAAACGATAAAAATATTTATTTGTTATAGATTCTTTACTTATAAAATGATAAAATATTCCCAATAATCATTGAATCTTCTTTGTAAAATACTAATTTAGTCTTTAGTTTGTTCACATAATCACAATAATAAAAACTTGAAATATTCTTCGATCAATAAGTTTGAAATATTAAATGATCCTATCTATGGTTATATAAAAGTGCCAAACAACCTGATTTTTCAAATTATTGAAGATGTCAGTTTTCAGCGTTTAAGAAGAATTTCTCAGATGGGATTATCTTATTTAGTATATCCAGGAGCAAACCACACACGTTTTCATCATACTTTAGGGTGTTTACATTTAATGCAAAAAACAATCTCTGTTCTTCGAGTTAAAGGAACTAAAATATCAGTAACAGAAGAAAATGCTTTATACATTGCAATTTTATTACATGATATTGGTCACGGACCTTTTTCTCATGCATTGGAATATAGTATCGTTAATGGAATCACTCATGAAGAGATTACATTAAAATATATGCATATGCTTAATAAAAAATTTAATGGGCAATTAAATATTGCTATTGAAGTTTTTACGGGAAATTATCACAGGTCCTTCTTACATCAACTAATTTCTAGTCAATTAGATATTGATCGATTAGATTATCTGAAAAGAGACAGTTTTTATACTGGAGTATCCGAAGGAAATATAAGTTCTGATAGGCTTATTGCAATGATGAATGTTATAGATGATGAATTGGTTATTGAAAAAAAAGGGGTTTCATCTGTAGAGAACTTTTTAATTGCTAGAAGATTTATGTATTGGCAAGTTTATCTCCATAAAACGGGCTTAGTTGCTGAAAATATACTGATTAAAATATTGAATAGGGCAAAAGAATTAGCTGAAAATAATATTGACTTATTTTGCAGTTCTCCTTTATATTTCTTTTTGTACAATAAGATTAACAAAAATAATTTTGACGAAACCGTATTAGAAAACTTTTCAAAACTAGATGATTATGATATTCTTTCGGCTATTAAAGAATGGGTAACCCATCCAGATAAAATTCTTTCTAATCTATCAAAAATGATTATCAACAGAAATCTTCTAAAAATTGAAATAAGTGATATTAAAATTTCAGAAAATTACAAGTCCAATATTATTGTAAATTTATTAAAGAATTCCAGCCTAACTGAAAAAGAGGCAGCATATTTTGTATTTAGTTCAGAAATTTCAAACCTAGCCTACAATAAAAATGAATCCATTAGAATTGTAAATAAAAAAGGGGAATTGAGTGATATTATGAAGGAATCCAATGAGCTATTCACTCAGACTCTTTCAAAACCAATAACAAAGTACTTTATTTGTTATCCCAAGAAAATGCAATTAGCCTAATCATTCAATTTTTTATATTTTTGCAAGTGATGAAATTTACAGCCAAACAAATCGCTCAAATTTTAGATGGTGAAATTGAAGGGAGCACAAATGTTGAAGTTTACAGACTTTCAAAAATAGAAGAAGGTAAAAAAGGATCTCTTACTTTTTTATCGAACCCAAAATATAATTCTTATTTATATTCTACCAAAGCATCAATAACAATTGTGAATAAGGATTTTCAATTAGAGAAAAAGGTCTCCACCACTTTGATAAGAGTAAAAGATGCATACACATCCTTTTCAAAATTATTGGAATTTTACAATCAAGTAAAAAATAATAAAGAAGGAAGAGAAGAACCACACCATATTTCATCGACCTCTATCATTGGCAAAGGGGAATATATAGGAGCTTTTTCTTATATTGGAGACAATGTGACTATAGGTGAAAACGTAAAAATTTATCCAAACACATATATTGGTGACAATGTTACAATTGGGAATAATTGTTTAATTTTTTCTGGAGTAAAAATTTATTCTGAAACAGAAATTGGAGATGATTGCACAATCCACTGTGGTTGTATAATTGGATCAGATGGATTTGGATTTACGCCA
The DNA here is from genome assembly GCA_949541125.1 of Flavobacterium sp. SCGC AAA160-P02. Lineage (GTDB taxonomy): Bacteria > Bacteroidota > Bacteroidia > Flavobacteriales > Flavobacteriaceae > Polaribacter. The sequence goes on along the minus strand of CATISV010000062.1, from coordinate 5,506 downwards.
AATCAAAAAGGAGAACTTAATAAGATTCCTCAAACAGGAAATGTTGTTATAGAAAACAATGTAGATGTAGGCTCTAATTCTACAATAGATAGAGCAACTTTGGGATCCACAATTATTAGAAGTGGCGTAAAGATTGACAATCAAGTTCAAATCGCTCACAATGTGGAAATTGGAAAAAATACTGCAATTGCAGCACAATCTGGAATCGCTGGATCAACAAAAGTAGGAGAAAATTGTATGATAGGCGGACAAGTAGGAATTGCGGGTCATTTAATTTTAGGTAATTTTTTAAAAATTCAAGCACAGTCTGGTATTTCAAAAAACCTAAAGGACCATGAAGTCGTTCAAGGTTCACCTGCTTATGGGTATACAGATTTTAATAAATCCTATGTTTATTTTAAAAATTTACCCACTATTGTAAAAAAAATAGATAAAATAGAGAAAGAATTTAATACTCAAAATACAAATGATGAGTAAAAAACAAAAAACAATACAAAAAGAAATAAGTTTATCAGGTGTCGGACTGCATACTGGAAATGAGGTTACGATGACTTTTAAACCAACTTCTGAAAATCATGGTTTTGCATTTAAAAGAGTTGATCTTGAAGGTAGTCCAACTATTGAAGCAAGAGCTGAGTATGTTGTTAACACTCAAAGAGGTACAAATATAGAGAAAAACGGAGTCTTGATTCAAACCTCCGAACATGTACTAGCTGCTGCTGTAGGATTGGGTATAGATAATTTATTAATTGAGATTAATGCATCTGAACCCCCCATAATGGATGGTTCCTCCAAATTTTTTGTAAAAGCATTAGAAAAAGCCGGTATTAAAGAACTAAATGCAGATGCAGAAGAATATATTGTTAAGGAGGTTATTTCTTATAAGGATGAAATCACTGGTAGTGAGATTATTTTAATGCCCTCAGATGAATATCAAGTTACTACCATGGTTGATTTTGGGACAAAAATTTTAGGAACACAAAATGCAACCCTAAATCATATCACAGATTTTAAAAAGGAAATTGCTGATGCTAGAACCTTTAGTTTTCTCCATGAAATAGAAATGCTTCTTGAAAATGACCTTATAAAAGGTGGGGATCTAAACAATGCCATTGTTTATGTAGATAAAGAGCTTTCAGAAAAAACAATGCAAAAACTAAAGAAAGCCTTTAATAAAGATGATATCAAAATTAAATCAAACGGAATATTAGATAATTTAAATCTTCATTGGGCAAATGAAGCTGCAAGACATAAGCTATTGGATGTCATTGGTGACCTAGCATTAACAGGCACTAAGATAAGAGGTAAAGTGATTGCCAATAAGCCTGGTCATCTTGTCAATACTCAATTTGCAAAAAAGTTAGCCAAAATTATTAAGTTAGAAAAAAGAAATAATATCCCTCAAGTTGATTTAAACGAAGCTCCTTTAATGGATATTCAGAAAATCATGGAAATCTTGCCTCACAGACCTCCTTTTTTACTAGTTGATAGAATTATTGAATTATCTGATAAACATGTGGTAGGAATGAAGAATGTAAGTATGAATGAAGATTTTTTTATTGGTCATTTTCCTGGTGCACCTGTGATGCCTGGTGTATTACAAATTGAAGCAATGGCTCAGTGTGGAGGTATTTTAGTATTAAGTACTGTTCCAGATCCAGAAAACTACTTAACATACTTTATGAAAATTGATAAAGTGAAATTTAAGCAAAAAGTCTTACCTGGAGATACACTAATATTTAAATCAGAACTAATTACCCCAATCAGAAGGGGCATCGCCCATATGCAAGCATACGGATATGCGAATGGTAAATTGGTTGTTGAAGCAGAATTAATGGCAAAAATATCTAAAAGAAAAGAATAATATGAATCAACCTTTATCATACGTTCATCCTCAGGCAAAAATTGCTAGAAATGTTGTCATAGAACCTTTTACAACGATACATGCTAATGTTCAAATTGGATCGGGAACATGGATTGGATCTAATGTAACTATTATGGAGGGTGCAAGAATAGGTAAAAATTGTAGAATATTCCCAGGATCAGTAATATCTGCTATTCCACAAGATTTAAAATTTGAGGGAGAAGATTCATTAACAATTATAGGTAATGATACTACAATAAGAGAATGTGTTACTATAAATCGAGGAACCAATGCATCAGGTGAAACAAGAGTTGGGAAAAATGTTTTAATCATGGCAACAGTTCATATAGCTCATGATTGTGTAATTGGAGATAATGCTATTATAGTTAATGGTGTTGCATTAGCAGGACATGTTACTGTTGGAGATTATGCTATTGTTGGAGGTTTAGCAGCAATTCATCAGTTTATTCATATTGGAGACCATGCAATGGTTTCTGGAGGTTCTCTAGTTAGAAAAGACGTTCCTCCCTACACAAAAGCCGCAAAGGAACCATTATCGTATGTAGGAATAAATTCCATTGGGTTGAGAAGAAGAGGGTTTTCAACTGAAAAAATTAGAGAAATTCAAAATATTTATAGACTTCTTTATCAAAAAAACTTCAATAATACTCAAGCTATAGAAAAGATTGAAGCTGAAATGGAGGCAACTTCAGAGAGAGATGAAATTTTACTTTTCATTCGTAATTCCCAACGCGGAATAATGAAAGGATATTTAGGAGGATAAAATAGTTACTCTTTCTCATAATTTAAAAATAACAAGAATAGAAAAACATGGCGACAACATCAGACATTAGAAATGGATTATGTATAAAATACAATAATGATATCTATAAGATAGTAGAATTTTTACACGTAAAACCAGGAAAAGGCCCTGCTTTTGTTCGAACTAAATTAAAAAGTGTTACGAATGGAAAGGTGATAGATAATACTTTTCCAGCAGGAAGAAAAATTGATGATGTCCGTGTAGAAACCCATAAGTTTCAGTATTTATATAACGAAGGAGAAACATTTCATTTTATGAATAATGAAGATTATAGCCAAATCGCATTACAAAAAAACACCTTAGATTGTCCAGATCTAATGAAAGAAGGTGAAATAGTTACTATTATTATAAACTCTGAAGATGATATGCCATTATCGGTTAATATGCCAGCCAGTGTAATCTTAGAAGTTACTCATACAGAACCGGGGGTAAAGGGAAATACGGCAACAAACGCAACAAAACCGGCAAAAGTTGAATCTGGAGCGACTGTTAATGTACCTCTTTTTATTAATGAAGGAGATAAAATTAAAGTTGAAACCACCAAAGGAACCTATCAGGAAAGGATAAAAGAATAATTCTTTGATAATGAAATTCAAATCTGTTCAAACCCTAAAATTAATTGCTGATCTAATAGATGCCTCTTTCGTTGGTGAACCAGAGTTTGAAATTACTGGAATCAATGAAATTCATGTTGTAGAACCTGGAGATATTGTTTTTGTAGACCATCCAAAATATTATGATAAAGCATTACATTCCGATGCATCAATTATCTTAATCGATAAAGAAGTAGACTGCCCTGTTGGAAAAGCCTTGTTAATTTCTGAGGATCCTTTTCGGGATTTCAACAAAATCACAAAACATTTTAATCCTTTCATTCATTCCAAAGAAAGTATTTCTGAATCTGCTGTTATTGGAGAAGGGACCATAATTCAACCAAATGTATTTATCGGCAACCACGTATCTATTGGGAAAAATTGTATCATTCATCCTCATGTAACTATTTATGATCATTGTGTGATTGGTGATGATGTAACAATTCATGCAAATACAGTTTTAGGAGCTGATGCTTTCTACTATAAAAATAGACCTGAAGGTTTTGATCAATTAGTCTCTGGAGGTAGGGTAGTTATTAAGGACTCTGTAGATATTGGAGCCTCCTGTACCATAGATAAAGGAGTTACTGGTGATACAACCATCGAAGAAGGGACTAAGATTGATAATCAAGTTCATATAGGTCATGATACTGTAATTGGAAAAAAATGTTTGATCGCTTCACAAACTGGTATTTCTGGTTGTGTTATTATTGAAGATAATGTTACCATCTGGGGTCAGGTAGGAATCACTAGTGGGGTCACCATCGGAAAATCTGCTGTTATTCTTGCCCAATCTGGAGTTTCAAAGTCTTTAAGAGGAGGTAAAAGTTATTTTGGATATCCTGCATCTGAATCCAGAGAAAAATTAAAAGAATTAGCTCTTTTCAAGAAATTAATAAGAGATCGTAAGAAAGCCTAAATTTTACTTTTTTTCCATTACTCAATAGAGTATTTTTACAGAAAATTTTTCAGAAATAAAACAACCATGAGCGTTTTAGTAAATAAAGATTCAAAGATTATAGTACAGGGATTTACAGGTAGTGAAGGAACATTTCACGCAGGTCAAATGATTGATTATGGAACCAATGTAATTGGTGGAGTAACGCCCGGAAAAGGAGGGCAAGTACATTTAGGAAAACCTGTTTTTAACACTGTGAAAGAATCTGTAAGTAAAATAGGAGCTGATACTTCAATAATTTTTGTTCCACCTGCATTTGCTGCAGATGCAATAATGGAATCTGCTGCCGCTGGAATTAAAGTGATCATTTGTATTACAGAGGGGATTCCAACTGCCGATATGGTAAAAGTAAAAGCATATATAGAGGATAAAGATTGTACACTGGTTGGCCCAAACTGTCCTGGAGTCATTACTCCAGATGAAGCAAAAGTAGGAATCATGCCTGGGTTTATTTTTAAAAAGGGAACGGTTGGAATTGTTTCTAAATCAGGAACCTTAACCTATGAGGCTGCAGACCAAGTTGTAAAAAATGGCTATGGAATAACAACCGCCATAGGAATTGGAGGAGACCCTATCATTGGAACAACTACAAAAGATGCTGTTGAGATGTTGATGAATGACGATGAAACTGAAGCAATTGTGATGATTGGAGAGATTGGTGGTCAATTGGAAGCAGATGCTGCAAAATGGATTAAAGCAGATGGAAATAGAAAACCTGTTGTTGGTTTTATTGCGGGTCAAACAGCACCAGCAGGAAGAACTATGGGGCATGCAGGAGCCATTGTTGGTGGTGCTGATGATACAGCACAAGCAAAAATGAAAATTTTAACTGAAAACGGGATTCACGTTGTCAATTCTCCAGCAAAAATAGGAGAAATGGTAGCGAAGGTTCTTAATTAACTGATATTTATGAACTTATTAGAAAATAAAACAGCAATCATTACTGGGGCCACTCGTGGAATTGGACGAGGAATCGCCTTAGAATTTGCAAGACAAGGAGCGAACATTGCTTTTACCTATAATTCTTCTGTAGATGCAGCCAACACTTTAGAACAGGAATTAAATGTTTTAGGTATAAAAGCCAAAGGCTATCAATCTAATGCTGCAGAGTTTGATAAAGCTCAGGAGTTAGCCAAAAATGTTTTGGAGGAATTTGGAACAATAGATATTTTGGTAAATAATGCAGGAATTACCAAAGACAATTTATTGATGAGAATTTCTGAAGAAGATTTTGATCAAGTCATAGAAGTGAACTTAAAATCAGTTTT